>DAIQRN010000123.1:0-7175 GCA_036786185.1 Acidovorax sp.
CGGAACCAGAAGATCTGGTCGCGCTGAAAGCTGCGCATGTCTGCATAGATGCTTTTCCACTCCGGGCTGCGACTCTCGTTGAGCGCGAAAACCTCCATGGCCATGCGGAATGCAGCGTCCAGCACAGGCAGCGAAAAGGGCAGCACCCGCGTCTTGGCCATGACCAACTGCTTGAGAGCGGTGGGGTTCAGTGCGTCGTATTTGGCCAGCATGTCGGAATGGGCCAATGCCGACGCGGCCTGGACGATGGCCTTGTTTTCATTGGAAAGCGCGTCATAGGCCTTGCGGTGGATGTAGAAATCCAGCTCCAGCCCGCCCTCCCACCAGCCAGGATAGTAGTAATAGGAAGCGGCCTTGTTGAGCCCCAGCTTCTGGTCGTCGTACGGGCCGATCCACTCGGCGGCGTCAATGGTGCGTTTTTGCAGGGCCTGGTAGATCTCGCCGCCCGGAATGTCCTGCGGAATGACGCCCATGCGCGCCATGACCTCGCCCACCAGCCCGCCGCCCAAACGCATCTTCATGCCTTTGAAGTCCGAAAGGTCCTTGATTTCCTTGAGGTACCAGCCGCCCATCTGCGTGCCGGTGTTGCCGCCGGCAAAACTGACGATGTTGTAGTCGGCGTAAAAACCATCCATCAGCCGCCGGCCGTTGCCATGCAGCATCCAAGCATTCATCTGCCGCGCGTTGAACCCAAACGGTATGGCGGACCCCAGGGCAAAGGCCTGGTTCTGGTCATAAAAGTAATACGGCGCCGTGTGCGCCATTTCAACATGGCCGTTCTGCACCGCCTTGAGCACGCCAAAGGCGGGCATCAGCTCGCCGCCTCCATGCACCACCACCTCGAACTTGCCGCCCGACAGGTTCTTGGCGGCCTGGGCAAACACCTCGCTGCCGCCGTAGATGGTGTCCAGCGACTTGGGGAAGCTGGACGCCAGGCGCCACCGCACCGTTGCCTGTGCGTGCACGGCGGGAGCCAGGCCAGTCGCCAGCACGCTGGCAATGCCGGCGCGCCGAATGGCGGAACGACGATCCATGGGGTGGGCTTCCAAACAAGGGCCCCACGTGGGGCCATAAGGGGCCATGCCAGTCGGCGCCGCACGGCCAAGACCGAGGGGACGGCTAGCAATGTCTGCTCAATTCTAGGAGCAGGCCGCACCCACCCGGCTTGTCGATAACCCCAGCATCCAGCCGGGCGCGTCAGCCGGGGCAGAAACGCTGGCGCACCGATTGCTCGATGCCCTGGGCATCCAGCCCCTGCAGCGCCAGCAGCTTGGCGGGGTCGCCATGCTCGATGAATTTGTCGGGCAGGCCCAGCTGCAGCACGGGGCGCACGACGCCCATGGCGTTGAGCGCCTCGGTCACGGCGCTGCCCGCGCCGCCCTGGATGGCGCCTTCTTCCAGCGTGACCAGCGCATCGTGGCTTTCGGCCACCTCGCGCAGCAGGGCCTCGTCCAGCGGCTTGGCCCAGCGCATGTTGACCACGGTGGCATCCAGCGCCTCTCCCGCCTGCAGCGCCGGGTACAGCAGCGTGCCAAAGGCCAGGATGGCGATGCGCTGGCCCTGCCTGCGCACCTCCCCCTTGCCGAAGGGCAGACCTTCCAGCTCCGCCAGGGGGGCTACGCCCGCACCACTGCCCCGCGGATAGCGCACCGCCACCGGGTGGTTCTGCGCGAACGCGGTGGACAGCAGTTGGCGGCACTCGCGCTCGTCGGCCGGGCAGGCCATGCTCATATTGGGGATGCAGCGCACGAAAGGAATGTCGTACGCGCCCGCGTGCGTGGCACCGTCAGCGCCCACCAGGCCCGCGCGGTCCAACGCGAAGACCACGGGCAAGTTCTGCAGCGCCACGTCGTGGATCAGTTGGTCATAGCCGCGCTGCAAGAAGGTGGAGTAAATCGCCACCACGGGCTTGACGCCCTCGCAAGCCATGCCGGCCGCGAAGGTCACAGCATGCTGCTCGGCGATGCCCACATCGTAGTAGCGGTCGGGAAAGCGTTTGTGGAATTCGACCATGCCCGAGCCCTCGCGCATGGCGGGCGTGATGCCCACCAGGCGCATGTCCTGCGCCGCCATGTCGCACAACCATTGGCCAAACACCTGCGTGAAGGTCTGCTTGGGTGGCGTGGTGGGTTTGGTCAGGCCCACGCTGGGGTCGAACTTGCCGGGGCCGTGGTAGGCCACAGGGTCGGCTTCAGCCAGCTTGTAACCCTGGCCTTTTTTGGTGACCACGTGCAAGAACTGTGGACCCTTGAGTCCCTTGATGTTCTCCAGCGTAGGGATGAGCGAATCCAGATCGTGCCCGTCGATGGGGCCGATGTAGTTGAAGCCGAACTTCTCGAACAGCGTGGCGGGCACGACCATGCCCTTGGCCTGCTGCTCGAAGCGCTTGGCCAGCTCCAGCAGCGGCGGCACGGGCTTGAGCACGGTCTTGCCTACGTTTTTGGCGGCGGCGTAGAACTGGCCGCTCATCAGCTGCGCCAGGTAGCGGTTGAGCGCGCCCACGGGCGGGCTGATGCTCATGTCGTTGTCGTTCAGGATGACGAGCAGGTTGGCGTCGGCCACGCCCGCGTTGTTCAGCGCCTCGAAGGCCATGCCCGCCGTCATGGCACCGTCACCGATGATGGCGACGGCGTGGCGGTTTTCGCCCTTGCGCTTGGCAGCCAGCGCCATGCCCAGGGCCGCCGAAATGCTGGTGCTGGAATGCGCCGTGCCAAAGGTGTCGTAGGTGCTTTCGGCACGCTGCGGAAAGCCCGAGATGCCGCCCAACTGGCGCAACGTGTGCATGCGCTCGCGTCGGCCAGTCAGGATTTTGTGCGGGTAGGTCTGGTGGCCCACGTCCCACACCAGGCGGTCTTCGGGGGTGTTGAAGACATGGTGCAGCGCCACGGTCAGCTCCACGGTGCCCAGGTTGGAGCTCAGGTGCCCGCCCGTTTGGGAGACGCTGTGCAGCACGAATTCGCGCAGTTCGGTAGCCAGCGCCTTGAGGTCCGCGCGCGCGAGCTTGCGCAGGTCTGCCGGGTCGTTGATGGTCTGCAGCAGTGGGAAGGATGTAGCGGACATTAACTATACTTTTTATAGCTGCCAGCGCTTGATGGATAAGCGCTAGAGGCCAATTTGACTATAAATCAAGATCAATGGGAGCGGCGCACCACCATGTCGGCCAGCGCCGCCAGGGCGCGGGTGTCGGGCAGGCCGCTCGCTGCCAGGGCGGCGTGCGCGTCCTGCAGCAGCTCCTGGGCGTGCGCCTGGGCGCGCTCCAGGCCGAGCAACGATACATAAGTGGGCTTGTCGGCTGCGGCATCCTTGCCCGCTGTCTTGCCCAACGTGGCGGAGTCGGCCACCACGTCCAGGATGTCGTCCACCACCTGGAAGGCCAGCCCCACGGCCGCGCCGTAGTCGGACAGCGCCTGGTACGCCCCGGCCTCCACGGCACCGCACACGGCGCCCATGAGCACGCTGCCCTGCAGCAGCGCACCAGTTTTAAGACGGTGCATCTGGCGCAGTTGGTCCTCGGTCAGCGCAACGCCCACGCTGGCCAGGTCAATGGCCTGACCGCCTGCCATGCCGGCAGAGCCCGCCGCACGCGCCAACAGGCGACACAGCGTGGCCTGAGTGGCAGGCTGAATGGCGCCGCAATCAGGCGTGAGCAGCTCGAAAGCAAAGGCCTGCAAGGCATCGCCTGCCAGCAGGGCCACCGCTTCGCCAAACTGAACATGCACTGTGGGCTTGCCCCGCCGCAACACGTCGTTGTCCATGCAGGGCATGTCGTCATGGACCAGCGAGTACGCATGGATCAGCTCGACCGCGCACGCTGCGCGCAGGGCGGCCTCGTCCATCCTTGCCGCACGCGCACCGCTGCGCCCCGCCTCGTACGCCGCCAGCACCAGCAGCGGCCGCAGGCGCTTGCCGCCGTCCAGCACGGCGTAGCGCATCGCGTCGCCCAGCCCGGCGGGCGCATCCGGGCCCACCCAGGCGGACAGGGCCTGCTCCACGCGGGCCAGGTGGTGCTGGCTCCAGGCATTCATGTCCAGCAACGGGTTGGCAGAGGTCACGGGCACGGCGCTCATTCCTGGCTCCAGGCTTGCAGTTGCCCTTCGTCCAGCACCTTGATCTGGTCCTGCACGGCCGTGAGCCGCTCGCGGCAAAACGCCAGCAGCGCCGCGCCGCGCTGGTAGCCCGCCAGCATCTGGTCCAGCGGCATCTGGCCCGACTCGATGCGGGCCACAAGCTGTTCCAGCTCTTCCAGCGCCGCTTCGTAGCTGGCGGGTTCGGCGGGGAGCGCAGGTTTTGCAGGGGCCTTGGGCATGGGGAGGGAAGCGGCGGAGCGCGGGGTGAAAAAGCGGTGATTTTAGGCGCTACGCTCCGGCGGCGACGCCAGACACCGCAGGACCCGGGGGCACCGCCCTGTTCACGGGCACGGGGGCCGCTCACTTCAATACACGCAAGTGGGATGCGGGAATAACCCCACCGCCTATAATCCCATTCCTTTCGTCGAACCGGCTGTGGGTACTTTGCTCGGCCGGTTTTGTCTTTTTATCACCCGTGCGCACGCGCACCTCCCTGTGGGGAGTCTTTAGGTCAGGTCACCCATGTCTGATTTAAGTCTTCAACTGCAGCAGGCTGCAAGCCAACTACCAGTTTCAAGCTACTTTGACGACGCGCTGTTCCAGCGCGAACTCTCCACCATCTTTCAGCGCGGGCCCCGTTACGTGGGGCACCAACTGGCCGTACCCAACCCCGGCGACTACTACGCCCTGCCCCAGGAGGGCGAAGGCCGCGCGCTGGTGCGCAACGCGCAGGGCGGGGTCGAGCTGCTCTCCAACGTCTGCCGCCACCGCCAGGCCGTGATGCTCAAGGGCCAGGGCTCCCTGCACACGCAGCAAAAGGGCAGCGCGGGCGGCAACATCGTGTGCCCCCTGCACCGCTGGACCTACAGCCCCCAGGGCGCACTGCTGGGCGCACCCCATTTCGCGCACGACCCCTGCCTGGACCTCAACAACTACAAGCTGCGCGAGTGGAACGGCCTGCTATTCGAGGACAACGGCTACGACGTGGCCGCCGACCTGGCCCAGATGGGCCCGCGTGCCGACCTGGACTTTGGCGGTTACGTGCTCGATCACGTGGAGCTGCACGAGTGCAACTACAACTGGAAGACCTTCATCGAGGTCTATCTGGAGGACTACCACGTCGGCCCCTTCCACCCCGGACTGGGCAGCTTCGTGACCTGCGACGACCTGCGCTGGGAGTTCGGCACCAACTACTCGGTGCAGACCGTGGGCGTGGCCAACCGCCTGGGCAAGGCGGGCAGCCCCGTCTATGAGCGCTGGCACAAGGCGCTGCTGGACTACCGCCAGGGCACGCCGCCCAAGTACGGCGCCATCTGGCTCACGCTGTACCCGCACATCATGGTGGAGTGGTATCCGCACGTGCTCACGGTGTCCACACTGCACCCCATCAGCCCGGACAAGACGCTGAACATGGTGGAGTTCTACTACCCCGAGGAGATCGCAGCCTTCGAGCGCGAGTTCGTCGAGGCGCAAAAGGCCGCCTACATGGAGACCTGCATCGAGGACGACGAGATCGGCGAACGCATGGACGCAGGCCGCAAGGCCCTGCTGGCGCGGGGCGACAACGAAGTGGGTCCTTACCAAAGCCCCATGGAAGATGGCATGCAGCACTTTCACGAGTGGTACCGGGGCCGTATGGGAAGTCCCCCCTGAGGGGGACGCCCCCAGCGCGGCGGGGCGGCCCTTGCGCGGGGCACTGGTCTGGAGCCACGCCAGTTTCTCCAGGCCCCGAACGGGGCCTGGCACCATCGGCCACTGAACACCCGAACAGCAAGGCAAATGCTGGCGAGTCGCGACGATTGCCCGAATCGCTACCATTACAATAGCTGCCAGCGCTTGATACATAAGCGCTGGCAGCTATTTTTATTTAAACCCCTACATTCCCATGCAAGCTCTCTGGATGGTGCTGGCCGCATTCCTGTTTGCCAGCATGGGCGTGTGCGTGAAGATCGCGTCCAGCCACTTCAACGCAGCCGAACTGGTGTGCTACCGCGGCCTCATCGGCATGGCCATTCTGTGGCTGCTGGCGCGCTCGCAAAAAGTGACGCTGGCCACGCGCTACCCCGGCATGCATGCTTGGCGCAGCCTGGTGGGCGTGGCCTCGCTGGGGGCCTGGTTCTATGCCATTGCCCACCTGCCGCTGGCCACGGCCATGACGCTCAACTACATGAGCAGCGTGTGGATCGCCGCCTTCCTGGTCGGCGGCACGCTGCTGGCCTGGCGCCCGTCGGCCAGCGCGCCACGCCCCGCGCTGCAGGGCACGCTGATCGTGACCGTGCTCGCGGGCTTTGTCGGTGTGGTGCTGATGCTGCGCCCCAGTCTGGACCAGAACCAGGCCTTCGCGGGGCTGATCGGACTGTTGTCGGGCCTGTCGGCCGCCTTTGCCTACATGCAGGTGGTGGCCCTGTCACGCCTGGGCGAGCCCGAATCGCGCACGGTGTTCTATTTCGCGCTGGGCTCGGCGGTGGCGGGCGGCGCGGCCCTGTTGTTCACCGGCCTGTCGGCCTGGCCGGGCTGGCACGCGCTGTGGCTGCTGCCCATTGGCGTGCTGGCCGCTGGTGGCCAGCTGTGCATGACCCGCGCCTACGCCAGCGCCAAGACGCAGCGCGGCACGCTGGTGGTGGCCAACCTGCAGTATTCGGGCATCGTGTTTGCGGCTCTCTACGGTGTGCTGCTGTTTGGCGACAACCTGCCGCCCATCGCCTGGACGGGCATGGTGCTCATCGTGGGCAGCGGGATCGCGGCTACCATCTTGCGTGCACGCGCCGCGCCCGGCGCACCGGCCGAAGAGCATTGAGGACACCATGACCGCCACCCCACTCATTTCCGCCACCCAACTGCAAGCCCTGATCGCCAGCGGCGCACCGCTGATGGTGTTTGACTGCAGCTTTGACCTGATGCAGGCCTCGGCCGGCGCCCAGCAGTACGCTCAGGCCCATATCCCCGGCGCCGTCCATGCCGACCTCAACCAGCACCTGAGCGCCCGGCACGGCGCACCCGGCGCCAGCGGCACGGTCACCGCGCAACAGGCCGACAAGCCTGCCTCCGGCGGCCGCCACCCGCTGCCCAGCCGCGAGCGCTTTGCCATGTGGCTGTCCAGCGTGGGCT
>DAIQRN010000124.1:0-5548 GCA_036786185.1 Acidovorax sp.
GCAGCACCAGCGCCACGGCGCGCAGGTAGTCGTCGGCCACCCAGTAGGGCAGTTCGGGGTCGGACTGTGCGGCAATCGCCAGCGTCTGGGTGATCTCCACCAGCGCATGGCGGCGGGCGCTGGTGGCGGCCGTGGGCGCCTTGCCCGGCAGGGCGGCCAGCAGCGCGGCCAGGCCCTGGCCGCCATCGGCCAGCACCTTGCGCACCAGCAGGTCGATGGCCTGGATTTCGTTGGTGCCCTCGTAGATCATGGCCACGCGCGCGTCACGCACGATCTGCTCGATGCCCCATTCACGCACATAGCCGTGGCCGCCAAATACCTGCAGGCAGGCACTGGCGCCGTGGAAACCCTGGTCGGTGAGCGCGGCCTTGAGCACGGGCGTGACCAGCGCGCACCAGCGCTGAGCGGCAGCGCGTTCGCCCGCGTCGGTGCTGTGCTTGGCCACATCGAGCTGCAAGGCGGTGTGGTAGGCCAGCACGCGGCCGCCGTCGATCCAGGCGCGCTGTGTGTGCAGGATGCGGCGGATGGCGGGGTGGTCTTGAATGAGGCTGGTGTCTTTGGCGCCGGGGGCGCGCATCTGGCGTCGCTCGGCGGCGTAGGCGCTGGCCTTTTGCCATGCAGCCTCCAGCAGGCCGATGCCCTGCAGGCCCACGTGCAGGCGGGCGGCGTTCATCATCACGAACATGGCGTTCAGGCCCTTGTTGGGCTCGCCCACCAGCCAGCCGGTGGCGTCGTCAAAGCGCATCACGCAGGTGGGGCTGCCGTGCAGGCCCATCTTTTCTTCGATGCGTTCGCAAACCACGGCGTTGCGGCGGCCGTCGGGCAAAACCTTGGGCACCAGGAACAGCGACAGGCCCTTGGGCCCCGCAGGCGCATCGGGCAGGCGCGCCAGCACCAGGTGCACGATGTTGTCCGTCAGGTCGTGCTCGCCGCCGGAGATAAAGATCTTGCTGCCGTTCACCCGCGCGCTGCCGTCGGGCTGGGGCACGCCGCGTGTGCGCACCATTCCCAGGTCGCTGCCGGCGTGGGCTTCGGTCAGGCACATGGTGGCCAGCCACTCGCCGGTGGCGACCTTCTCCAGGTACTGGGCCTTGAGGGCATCACTGGCGTGGTGCTTGATGCATTCGTACGCGCCGTGCAGCAGGCCGGGCGCCATGGTCCAGCCGTGGTTGGCACCGGCCAGCCATTCGTACAGCACGCATTCCAGCACTGCGGGCAGACCCTGGCCGCCATCCTCCGGCGCGCAGGCCAACGCTGGCCAGCCGGCCTGCCAGAAGGCCTGGTAGGCGTCGCGGAAGCCCGGTGGCGTGTGCACCTGGCCCGCGTCGAAGCGGCAGCCCACCTCGTCGCCCGTGCGCTGCAGCGGGGCCACGGCGGTGTCCACAAACTTGGCGGCTTCGTCCAGCACCTGGGCGGCCAGGTCGGCATCGGTGTCGGCAAACGGGGCGAGTGCCTGCCACTGCGCGGGGGCCTGCAGCACGTCGTTCAGCAAGAACTGGATGTCGGCGAGGGACTGGCGTGCGGGCATGATTGCTCTTGTTTTGATAGCTGCTAGTGCATGCTGGATAAGCGCTAGAGGCAGTTTTGGCTTGAAATTTCGAAACTCCAACGGCAGGCCGTTCGCTGACGGCTCGCCCCGAGCCACGTTGCGCGGTGCTCATGGCCGCAGAAACCGGCGCCCCAAGGCGATGGCCGCCGCGCAGCGCCTCAGGGGGGTGACCCTCAGCTTTCCGAGGTGAACCCGATCTGCTTGACCAGCGGGCCCCAGCGTTCGAACTCGGCCTTCTGGTCGGCCAGCATTTCCTGCGGAGTGCTGCCGTGGGCCACCAGCCCGACAACGCCGATCGAGTCGATCACGGCCTTGTCCTTGAGGGCGACGGTGATGGCTGCGTTGGCGCTGGCCAGTGTGGCGGCCGGGGTCTTGGCCGGGGCGTAGAAGCCAAACCATTCCTCGGAGGTCACATCGGGGAAGCCCAGTTCGGTGAAGGTGGGCACGTCGGGCAGGTAGGGCGAACGCTTTTTGCCCGATGTGGCCAGCACGCGCACGCGGCCGGTCTTCATGTACTGCAGGTAATCACCGCTGGGGTTCATGGCGGCAGCGATCTGGCCGCCCACCAGGTCGGTGATGCTGGGCACGGTGCCGCGGTAGGGCACGTGCTTGAGTTCCACATTGGCGCGGATGCCCAGCAGCGCGCCCAGCAGGTGGGGCATGGTGCCCGCGCCGGGCGAGCCGTACATGGCCTTGTCGGGGTTGGCCTTGGCCCACTTGAGGAAGTCCGCCAGCGTTTTCACTTCAGCGGGCACGGCAGGCCCCACCGCCAGGCCGTGGTGCATGATCGCGCCGATGGAAACGGGCGTCACGTCCTCCGGCTTGTAGCTGAGCTTGGGGTAGATGTGCGGGTACACCGCCATGGCCGACACGGGTGCCAGCGTCAGCACCGAGCCATCGGGCGGGGAGTTTTTCAGCGTTTCCACCGCAATGCGGCCGCCTGCGCCGGGCTTGTTCTCCACAAAGCCGGGGTTCTTGCTGTAGGCCGTGCCGCCCAGCTTTTCGGCCACGCGGCGCGCCACGCTGTCGCCCGCGCTGCCGGCGGGAAAGCCATACATGATCTTGACCTGGTCCAGTGCCTGGGCAAATGCGGTCAGGGGATAGAGCGCACCGAGGGCGGCGGCGGAGCCGAGGGTTTGTACAAAGTGTCGGCGGGTGCTGGTCATAGCAGTTGTCTCCTGGTGGTTTTTTGATGCGCGATGGCGGGGAAAGGAAAAAACGGAAAAGGGGGGATCGGTCAGCGCGGTGCCATGCGCAGGGCGCCGTCCAGGCGGATGACTTCGCCGTTCAAGTGCCCGTTGGTGACGATGTGGCAGGCCAGCTCGGCAAACTCTTCGGGCTTGCCCAGGCGCGGCGGGAAGGGGATGCTGGCCGCCAGCGACTGCTGCACGGCCTCGGGCAGTTCCTGCATCAGCGGCGTGGCAAACAGGCCGGGCGCCACGGTGCACACGCGGATGGCGTGCTGCGCCAGGTCACGCGCCATGGGCAGCGTCATGCCCGCCAGGCCGGCCTTGGAGGCGCTGTAGGCCTGCTGGCCCACCTGGCCGTCAAAGGCCGCCACCGAGGCGGTAAACATCATCACGCCGCGCTCGCCGTTGTCCAGCACCGGCAGCTTGCTGCACGCGGCGGCAAACAGGCGGCTCACGTTGTAGGTGCCGATGAGGTTGATGTTGACCACGCGCACAAAGTCTTCCAGCGGCGCGGCGCTGCCGTCGCGCTGCACCACCCGCTTGGCGCTGCCGATGCCGGCCACGTTCATCAGGATGCGGGCGGGGCCGTGGGCGGCGGCGGCATGGTCGATGGCGGCGTGCACGCTGGCGGGGTCGGTGATGTCGCAGGCGCAGGCCACGGCGCTGCCCGCGCCGAATTCGGTGTTGATGGCTGTCGCGACTTTTTCAGCCAGTTCGGAATTGCGGTCGAGCACCGCCACCTTGGCGCCCAGGCGGGCCAGTTCGCGTGCGGTGGCCTCGCCGAGGCCCGATGCGCCGCCGGTCACGAGGGCGGCTTGTCCTTGAATCTGCATGGTGGAATCCTGGTGGTGGCGCTCACACGCCGGGTTTGAGGATGTGGGGGGCGGTGTCGTCGTGCAGGGCCTGCACCAGGGCTTCGCGGTGCTTGAGCACGGCGCGCTGGTTGACGGAGCCCTTGTCGGTGATCTCGCCCTTGTCGATGGACGGCGGCTCGGCCATCAGCAGCGCGCGAGCCACGCGGCTGGCGCTGCCGGTGGATTCGCGGGCCAGCTGGTCCAGCACGGCCTCGATGCGCTGGCGCACGGCGGGGTGGGTCACCACGTCGGCCAGGGGCGCATTGGGCCCCAGTCCGGCCACCTCGCGGCAGGCGGGCGAGGGGAACAGCAGGGCGCCCACTTCCTTCATGTTCAGCCCCGTCAGCACCACATCCTGGATGTAGGGCGCGCCCGCCACGATGATCTTGGCGCGCATGGGGCCCACGCTCACGAAGGTGCCGGTGGAGAGCTTGAAGTCTTCGGCAATGCGGCCGTCAAACGCCAGGCCGCGGTGGATGTCGTTCTCGTCGATCCATTTCACCGCGTCGCCCGTGCACAGGTAGCCTTCGTCGTCGAACGCGTCGCGCGTGGCAGCGTCAGAGCGCCAGTAGCCGGGCGTGACGTTGGGGCCGCGGTAGCGCACCTCGGTCTTGCCGTCCACCTCCACCAGCTTGAGCACCATGCCGGGCACGGGCGCGCCGATGTGGCCGGAGCGCACGTCGGGGCTGTTGCAGAACATGGCCGAGGGGGCGGATTCGGTCATGCCCAGGCCCGTGCACATCACGATGCGCTCGCCAATGGCGGCCTCTTGCGTGGCGTGCAGGCTGTCCCACACGGGCTGGGCCAGGCCGGCGCCCGAGTAGAAGAACAGGCGCACGCGCGACAGCAGGTTGGCGCGCAGCTGGGCGTCGGTCTTCATGGCCTCGGCAATCATTTCAAAGCCGGTGGGCACGTTGAAGTACACCGTGGGCGCGATCTCGCGCAGGTTGCGCAGGGTCTCGCCAATCAGCGCGGCGGTGGGCTTGCCGTCGTCGATGTACAGCGTGCCGCCGTGCATCATCGTGAGGCCGAAGTTGTGGTTGCTGCCGAAGGTGTGGTTCCACGGCAGCCAGTCCACCAGCACCGGCGATGCCTCGGCCAACACGGGCAGCGACAGGGTGATCTGCTGCAGGTTGGCGCACCACATGCGCTGGGTGTTGATGACCGGCTTGGGCATCTTGGTGGAGCCGCTGGTGAACAGGAACTTCACGATGGTGCCGGGGCCGGTGGCGTGCATGGCCGCGTCCACCGCCGGGGTGGCGGTGGTGTGGCGCAGGCTCTGGAAGGTGCCGGCCTTGCGGCCCTCCAGCGCGCCCTGGGCCAGGATCACTTCGACATCGGCCGCCACGGTGGCCGCAATGGCCTTGCCGTAGCGTGCGCCGTCGGCGGCAAACACCAGGCCGGGGGTGAGGGTGTCGATGACGTGGCGCAGCTTGTCGTAGTCCTGGCTCACGGTGGCGTAGGCGGGCGACACGGGGCAGTAGGGCACGCCGGCGTAGATGCAGCCCAGCGCCAGCAGCGCGTGCTCAATCGTGTTCTCGCTCAGCACCACCACGGGGCGCTCGGCGTTCAGGCCACGGTCCAGCAGGGCCTGGCCGATGCTGCGCGCGGCGTCGAGCGCCTGGGCGTAGCTCACATGCTGCCAGTCACCGGTCTTGCCGCCGGGCAGTTGCTCGCGGCGCGCCAGAAAGCTGTGGTCGGGCGTGGTCTCGGCCCAGTGCACCAGGTAGTCCGTCACGCGGCGGGCAAAGGCGCCCAGGGGCAGGTCCGCCTGCAGGTAACGCACGCCCGGCGCACCTTCACGCAGGCTGACGCGGGTCACGCCGAAGGTCACGGGGCGGTAGCGGGCAGTGGAGGGCGCGGTGGTCATGGTTCTCTTGTCTCTCAATCGTTGTCCAGTGCACTGCGTTTCTATGGGGCGCTGTTCAGGCCAGGACCGCCGCGCAAGGGCCGCC
>DAIQRN010000124.1:5648-7153 GCA_036786185.1 Acidovorax sp.
GCGCTGGCGGTGTCCCCCTCCCCGCGCAGCGAGAGGAGGGGGAAGCGGCGCAGCCGCTCAGGGGGAGGGTTTCACTTTCGCGGCGCGGCCTTCCAGGAAGTCGGCGAGACGTGACTTGGCTTCGGGCGCGCTCTGGGCGATCGCGGCCATCATGGCTTCGGTGAAGAAGCCCTGGTCGGCGGGCTGCTCGGAAATGCGGGGCAGAGCGTGCATCAGCGCGTAGTTGGTCAGCGGGGCGTTCTGCGCCACGCGCACGGCCAGCTCGAAGGCCTTGGCAAAGGCCTGGCCTTCGGGCACGAGGTACTGGGCAAAGCCGACCTTTTCGCCGTCCTGCGCGTTGTAGACGCGGCCGGTGAGCATCATGTCCGTCATGCGTGCAGCGCCGATGAGCTTGGGGATGCGCACCGCGCCGCCGCCGCCCACGAAGATGCCGCGTGAGCCTTCGGGCAGCGCGTAGAAGGTGGATTCGTCGGCCACGCGGATGTGGCAGGCGCTGGCCAGCTCCAGCCCGCCGCCCACCACGGCGCCGTGCAGCGCAGCGATGACCGGCACGGGGCCGTACTGCACACGCTCCAGCGCGGCGTGCCACATGCGCGAGTGGTGCAGGCCCTGGCCGGCGTCGCGTTCTTTCAGTTCCGACAGGTCCAGACCGGCGCAGAAATGGGGGCCGTCGCCATCGATGACAGCGGCGCGCACGGTGCTGGGCATTTTCTCGAACAGGTCGCGCAGCGCGAGGATCAGGCCGTCGTTCAGCGCGTTGCGCTTGGCCGCGCGGGTCAGGCGGATCACGGCCACTTCCTGGTGGTCGCCGCGCAGCTCGAAATGGATGTCTGGATGGGTCATAGAGGCTTTCGTGTTGGTTGAATTGTGGTTATAGTTCATAACCAATTCAAGCAAGCCAAACCCGTTTTTTGTTGGTGTTTACCCTTGATCTGCGTCACGCGCCGTGGCGCATGCTGGGGTCTGACGCCGCACCGGCGGGCGCCAACCCAGGAGACACGCATGGACCACGCCAATCTGATCGCCATCGACATCCACACCCACGCCGAGGTGAGCTGCTGGAACCCGTTTGACAACTACGGCGAGGAATACGACCGCGCGGCCGACAAGTACTTCAAGAACGGCCGCCGTCCCACCATCGCCGAGACGGTGGCCTACTACCGCGAGCAGAAGATCGGCCTGGTGATGTTCACGGTGGACAGCGAGTCCAAGCTCGGCCGCCGCCGCATCCCCAACGAGGAGATCGCCCAGGCCGCGCGCGAGAACAGCGACATGATGGTGGCCTTCGCCAGCATCGACCCGCACAAGGGCAAGATGGGCGCGCGCGAGGCCGAGCGGCTGATCAAGGAGGAAGGCATCAAGGGCTTCAAGTTCCACCCCACGGTGCAGGGCTACCACCCCTACGACAAGATGGCCTGGCCGATCTACGAGGTCATCAACGACCACAAGCTGCCCGCCATCTTCCACACCGGCCACAGCGGCATTGGCAGCGGCATGCGCTGCGG
>DAIQRN010000125.1:0-7113 GCA_036786185.1 Acidovorax sp.
GGGCACCAGTGCTGCAGGCACGGCCTCGGCCGACAGGTGGGGCACCGGGTCGGCGCGCAGCGCGTTCACCCACTGGATGCGGTCGCGCGGCTGGCTCAACACCAGCTTGACCGGCGCCTTGCCCACCTCGGCCAGGGCGGCCTCGTTGGCTCCCACGGACACCTGACCCTGTGCATTGGAAAACTCCACCGTGCCCGAGAGCACCGTGATCAACGTGCGGCCGTCGTCGTCCACAGCCAGGTCCCAGTCCGTGCCCCGGATGGCGGCGACGGCGGCCGGGGTCTCCAGGTTCAGGCGGCTGCCGTCGGCGCGCTTGGTCTGCGTCCAGGCGCGGCCCGCGCTCAGCAGCAGCGTGGTGACGGGCTGGGCGGGCGTGGCCACGCCCTTGACCTGGAGCACGGTGTTCTGGTGCAGGCGCAGTTGGGTGTCGTCGGCGAACAGCAGGGCCATCTTGGCAGCCTGGCGCGTGCGCACAAAGTCGCCCGTGGCCAGCGCCTGGGCGGGGCGCGCGGGCTGCCAGTCAGCGGCGGTGGCCGTGCGCTGGTCGCCCGTGCCCTGCAGGCTGATGATCTCGGCCGCCGCGCCCGCGGGCACGGCGGCCCGGGCCAGCAGCGGCCAGGCCAGGGCCGTCAGCACCGCCAGGACGGAGAGCGCGGGGTGGCGGCGGGTCAGGTGTGGCATGTCGTGGACTTTCCGGGAGACGGTCGTGCGGACGGGCCGGTGCGTCCTCCCTGGCGCCCCGGCTGCGGAAATTATCGCGAGCGGGGGCGCCCGCGCGCCCTCCCACCCGGCGCCGGATCGTTGCATTTCATGCAGAAAGCCACATTTCGTAGCGCCTTGTGGCACCTTGGCGTGCCCGGCAGTGCCCGCGCGCCACTTTCCTACAGACGCCACGCGGGCCTGGTGCTACAAATTCAGCTTCTCATTCATTGCATTGACGGCGCCCCCGGCGCACCGTCAGGAGCCCGCACCATGTCCGCCGCCCCCCGCCTCAAGATTGGTCTGTCCGCCTGCTTTCAACATGCCGACCCCCAGCGCCCGCTGTTCACCGGCAAGACGCTGCAGTATGTGGAGCAGTCCATTGCCCACTGGCTCATGTCCGCCGGTGCCATGGTGGTGATGGTGCCCTGCCCCACGGGCGAGACGGCGCGCGGCGACGTAACGCTGGCGCACTATGCCGAATGGCTGGACGGCGTGGTCATGCACGGCGGCGCCGACGTGTGGCCGGGCAACTATGGCGAGGAGCCGCTGCGCGAGGAATGGGTAGGCGACCGCGTGCGCGACCTGTACGACCTGGCCGTGGTGAAAGCCTTTGCCGAGGTGCGCAAGCCCATCTTCGGCGTCTGCCGGGGCCTGCAGCTGATCAATGTGGCATTTGGCGGCGCGCTCTACCAGGACATCGAGACCCAGCACCCTGGCGCGGCGCAGCACCGCAACGCCACGACCTATGACCAGCATTTCCACGGTATTCAGATCGTACCGGGCACGCGCCTGGCGCAGCTGTACCCCGACCAGCCCAGCGCGCGCGTGAACAGCATCCACCACCAGGGCATCAAGAAGGTCGCGCCGGATTTCATCGTGGAGGCGCTGAGCGAGCCCGACGGCGTGCCCGAAGCGATTCGCCTGCAGTCCGCGCCGGGGCGCGGCTACATTGCGGCCACGCAGTGGCACCCGGAGTTTCACAAGAGGGGCTCGGAGGCGCTGGACGACACCGCCATCCTGCAGGACTTTTTGGCCGCCTGCGAGCAGGCCAAGGCGCACCCCCTGACCGCGCACCGCCCCGCGCGCATACGGGACCGTGCGGCGCGGATGCTGCGCCAGGCCCTGCGGCCGGACCGCCAAAAGGAGAAGGACAAGGAAAAGGAGACGGGCAGCACGGCCTGATGTATCTGGGATACTCGCAGGCACCCTGCGGAACCCCTCCAAACGAGACCAGCACCATGAGCATTTTCGACCGGCTGTTGGGCAACCTGCGCAAACCGACGGAAACACCGGGCCCGGCACCGGAGACGGTGTTTGCCGATCGGCGCAAGCACAAGCGCGTGAACGCGCGCCCCGGCACGCGGGCGCTGATCATCGACGACTCGCCCACCGTGGTTGCGGCCCTGCGCAAGGTGCTGCGCTCGGCGGGCTACGAAACCCGCGAGGCCCTGGACGCCGAGCACGGCCTGACCTTGATCGACCAGGACCCGCCCGAGTTGATCTTCCTGGACATCATCCTGCCGGGCATGAACGGGTTCAACGCGCTGCGCACCATCCGCAAGCAACCCGCCTCGCAGCACATCCCCGTGATCATGATCAGCGGCAACGAGAGCGCCACCGAGCAGTTCTACGCCAACCGCATCGGCGCCGACGACTTCATGAAGAAGCCGTTCTCACGCCACGAGATCTTTGCCCGCATCGAGGCGCTGCTCGACGAATCGCTCATCCCCCGCCGCCGGGGCGATGCCGCGCCCGAACCCGCAGCATCGGTGCCTGCCGCGCTGTAGGGTGGGTACCGACCGTCGTCAGCGCCGCATGAAACTGGCGCAGGCCTTGCAGAGGCCTTGCGCGGGCAGCCGCAAAGCGGCTCGCGGTGTTGTCAATGGTGATGCCCGTGGGCGCCGTGCACGTGCCGGTGCGCGATTTCTTCCGCGCTGGCGGCACGCACCGCCGTCACCTTGCAGCTGAAAGTAAGCGCCTGCCCCGCCAGCGGGTGGTTGCCGTCCAGGTGCACCTCGGGGCCCTTGATCTTGACCACGTTGAACACGGCGGGCTGGCCGTCGTTGCCCACGCCCTGCAGTTGGCCGCCCACCTTCACGCCGGGCGGGAATTCGCTTTTGGGAATGGTGCGCACCAGGCTTTCGTCGCGCGCGCCAAAGGCGTCTTCCACGGCCAGCGGCAGCGTGATGGCAAAGCCCGCGGCCTGGCCTTCAAGCGCGGCCTCGACCTTGGGAAAGATGTTCTCGTAGCCGCCGTGCAGGTAGGCCAGGTTGCCCGCATCCAGGGGCTTGCCCTGGGGCGTGGTCACCTTGTAGCTGAGGGTGACGGCGCAGTCTTTGGTGATGTTCATGCGCCCAATTGTCCACCAGCCAGCGCCTCGGGCCGCTCTTCCTGGCTGTCGCCAGGGTAGCGCGCAAAGCGCCGCGCCTCGCTGCCGTGCACCGGGTCGGGCTGGCCCCAGGGCCAGCCGCCGAACTGGGTGCGGCGGTAGTCGTTCATGGCCTGCATGATCTCGGCCTGCGTGTTCATCACGAAGGGGCCGTACTGCGCCACGGGCTCGCCGATGGGCTGGCCCTGCAGCACCAGGCATTCCACGGCGGTGGTGCCGGTGTTGGTCAGCAGCCAGTCCTGCCCGGCGCGCACCTGCAGCGCGGCGTGGCGGTCCACGTCCTGCGGGCCCACGCGCAGGCGGTCGCCCACGAAGAAGTACAGCATGCGCTGCGTGCCTTCGCCCACACCAGCTCCCTTGGCGGCGGGCAGGGTCCACTCGGCCCCCGGCTCCATGCGCAGCGTCCAGATGGCCACGTCGGCCTCGGGCTGCGCGGCCCAGGACTCGGGTGGCGGCGCCAGCGGGTCAGGGGCCCCCGGCAGCGCGCCAGCGACCACGGTCACCGTCGTGGCACGGCCCGCGGCGTCGTGGTGCACCAGGCGCGGAATGCGCTCGTTCCACAGCATGGTGAAGTGCGGCGCCACCATCTTGTTGCGCGCGGGCAGGTTCAGCCAGATCTGGAACAGCTCCAGCGGGTTGGGCGCCTCGGCATTGAGCAGCGGGAACATCTCGGAGTGCTGGATGCCCTTGCCCGCCGTGACCCACTGCACGTCGCCGCCGCCAAAGCGCGCGGCCGCGCCCAGCGAGTCGGCGTGGTCGATCAGGCCCTTGCGCACCAGCGTCACGGTCTCGAAGCCCCGGTGCGGGTGGCCCGGGAAGCCGGGCACCGGGTCGCCGTGGTACATGCTCCAGCCGTCCTTGCGGCTGAAGTCGCTGCCGATCTGGCGGTCGTCGATGGGCACGGCGGGGCCGAATGCGGCGTTGCCCGCCGGGTAGGCATCGTCATGGTGGGCGCAGAAAAGAAAAGGGTCCAGCGTGGGCCACTGCGGGCCCAGCATCTGGGCCCGCTCGATGGGCATCAGCGGGGTGATGGCAGGGGTGGACGACGACATACGGGACTCCTCAAGGTGCGCCGCCACTATCGGACGGCATGCCTGTCGAATATGGTGCCAAAGCCGCCGCAATGAAAGTGCGCCGGGTGGAACAGTGCGGTGCACTGGGTGGGACAGTGGGACGGTGGCGCTGGGTGGGGGCGCTCCAGGTTTCAGTAAAAATGGCCTCTAGCGCTTGATGGATAAGCGCCAAAAGCTATTAAATTAATAGCAAATCTCACTTGCACCCGAACCTGCCCATCGGCGCACAGTCATTCATAAATATCTATTCACAATCCACAGTAAACCATTGATAATTAAGCAATTAAATCAAAATTTATCTATTCAATAAATCATTCATGCCCACCTCATCCCCCCTCACTTCCCAGGCCCTGCAGGCGCTGCGCCGCCAGGGCAGCGTGCTGACCAGCGCCGAGCTGCAGCAGCTGCTGGGCGTGAGCCAGCCCACGGTGTCGCGCGCGCTGGCGCCGTTGATCCAGGCGGGCCAGGTGCGCAAGGTGGGCGCCGCGCGCTCGCAGCGCTATGTGCTGCCGCGCGAGGTGCCCGGCGTGGGCAGCGAGGTGCGCGTGATGCGCATCGACACCCAAGGCCAGGCCTCGCCGTTTGCGCGCATGGTGCCACTGGAGGGCGGCGCTTTCTGGGTGGACGAGGCCGATGGCGTGAGCGCCCGGCACGACGGCCTGCCCTGGTTTCTGGACGACATGCGACCTCAGGGCTTCATGGGCCGCACCTTTGCCCATGCTCATCCCGCCCTGCAGCTGGGCCACGACCCCCGCCACTGGAGCGACGACGACGTGCTGCGCGCCATGACGCTGTACGGCGATGACCTGCCGGGCAACCTCATCATGGGCGAGGCCGCGTTCCAGCGCTTTCACGGCCTGGCCGCGCGCATATCACGTGTGGACTCCGTCAGCGACTACCCACTGCTGGCCGAGCAGGCCATGCGCGGCACGCACCCCGGCTCGTCGGCGGGGGGCGAGCAGCCCAAGTTCTGCACCATCACCGCCGGGCGGCATGTGATCGTGAAGTTCTCGCCTGCGGGCGACGCGCCTGCCGACCAGCGCCTGCGCGACCTGCTGGTGTGCGAGCACCTGGCGCTGCGCACGCTGGCGCAGGCGGGGCTGCCCGCCGCGCCCACGCAGCTATCCATGGGCGCGGGGCGCGTGTTTCTGGAGTCGGAGCGCTTTGACCGCACGCCGCTGCGCGCGGGCGATGCCCAGGGCCTGGGCGGGCGCATCGGCATGGTGTCGCTGCAGGTGTACAACGCCGAATACGTGGGCGAGATCGACAACTGGGCCGCCACCGCCGACCGCATGGCGGCGCGCCAGCTGCTCACGCCCTCCGACGCCCGCACGCTGCGCCTGCTGGAGGCCTACGGCCAGCTCATCGCCAACACCGACCGGCACTACGGCAACATCTCGCTGGTGCTGCAAGACGATGACTGGGCCCTGTCACCCACCTACGACATGCTGCCCATGCTGTACGCCCCCGTGGGCAGCGAGCTGGTGCCGCGCGACTTTGCCAGCCGCCCGCTGCAGCCCACCGCCGCCACGCTGGGCGAATGGGACGAGGCCAAGGGCCTGGCGCGGGCGTTCTGGCAGGCAGCGGCAGCGGATGTGCGCATCTCGCCGGGTTTTCGGGCGATTGCCGCAGAAAATATGAGCCAAATCAGCCTCTAGCGCTTATCCATCAAGCGCGAACAGCTATTAATTTAATAGTCAACGCCCCACCACCGACCAGCCCGCCTGCTGGTTGGTGCGGTCGTTCTCGTACTCCCAGGCCGTGCCGCAGCGGTCGCAGACATAGCGGGTAAAGGTCACGGGGCCCTGGGGGCGGTCTTCCTTGCGGTTGCCGCGCTGCACCAGCTCGGGGTGGCCGGGGGCCTTGCGCCAGTTGCGCTGTATGCCCTGGCAGGAGTCGCACAGGGCCATGGGCTGGAGTTCGCGGTGGCGGGCGGTGTCTTTGGTCATGGCGTGGGGTGGCACGGGGGCTGGGGTCTGCGGGGCCGCTACTGTAAGCCAACCGGCGGCGTCAGCGCCCTGGCCATGCGCGCATTGCGCAGCATCTGGCCCGCGCGCTCGACCTGCTGGCGCTCCTCCACGACAAAGCCCTGGGCTGCAAAAAAGGGTTCGGCCGCCAGGCTCACATGCGCCCACAGCTGCGGCAGGCCCTGCTGCACGGCCAGCGCATGCAAGTGGGCCATGAGCGCGCGGCCCACGCCCTGGCGCGCAAAGGCGGGGGCCACAAAAAACATGTCGATGTAGCCGCCGGGCTGCAGGTCGGCAAAGCCCGCCACGGCGCCGCCGCTGGCCTCGGCCACCCAGGGCTGGAGGGCCTGCATGCGCTGGGCCCACCGCGCGGCATCGTGGTCCAGCGGCGCCCAGGCCGCCCGTTGCGCGGCGCTGTAGTGACGACAGGCCAGGCCATGCACCGAGGCGCGGAACACGGCGCGCAGCACGGGCTCGTCGCCAAAGCGGAAGCGGCGGATACGGACGGATGGCATGGCGGGGCTGGCAAGGCGGGGGCTGGCGATTGTGCCGCAGTAGCATGGCCCCATGCCGCCCACGCCCCGCCTTCCCCGCCACCCGCCCGAGGCCTCCGCGCCCGCCCCGCCGCTGGTGCCCGCCACCATCGACTTCAACGCGCCGTCGCACGAAGTGGCCCGGCGCCTGATTGGCGTGACGCTGCTGGTGGACGGCGTGGGCGGCCGCATCGTGGAGACGGAGGCCTATGACCAGGCCGACCCGGCATCGCACACCTTTGGCGGGCCCACGGCGCGCAACGCGGCCATGTTCGGGCCGCCGGGCTGCGCCTATGTGTATCGCTCGTACGGGCTGCACTGGTGCATCAACACCGTGTGCCGCGCGGCAGGCCACGGCGCGGGCGTGCTGCTGCGCGCGCTGGAGCCCACGCACGGGCTGGACGTGATGCGCGCGCGGCGCAACGTGCAGGACCCGCGCCTGATGTGCG
>DAIQRN010000126.1:0-7092 GCA_036786185.1 Acidovorax sp.
CCCGCATCCTGCGCCAGTTCATGTACAACATGGACGAGATCGAGTCCATGGAGCTCATGATCAAGAACATGAAGGCCACAAAAACCAACGTGGACTTCTTTGACATGATGCGAAGAGGCGGTTAACAGCCAGCTGATTTTGGCCCTGTGCCATAATTGAGGGCTTTTTCTTGCGGAAAGTACGTCGGACGGTCCGGCACGGCTCCCGCAGCTGAACTTAAGGAAGATCATGAAAGAAGGCATTCACCCCAACTACCGCGAAGTTCTGTTCGTGGACCTGTCCAACGGTTTCAAGTTCGTCACCCGCTCGTGCGTGAACACCAAGGAAATGGAAACCTTTGAAGGCAAGGAATACCCGCTGTTCAAGCTGGACACCTCCTCTGAGTCGCACCCCTTCTACACCGGCACGCAAAAGTCGGTGGACAACATGGGTGGCCGCGTGGAGCGCTTCCGCAACCGTTTCGGCAAGACCGCAGCGAAGTAATTCGCCCCTGCGTTTACGCCAAAAAGGCAGTCCGGGCAACCGGGCTGCCTTTTTTGTTTGTTTTTGCCCTTATTCTCGGTGGCTCCCTTGCCCTGCCACCCCTTTTCGCGTGACCCCAACCACCCCCGCCATCGTTCCCCAGAACGCCGTCAGCCCGCTGCCGCGCTGGGCGCTGCTGCTGCTGTGCATCGCCTACGTCATCCCCGGCTTTGTGGGCCGTGACCCCTGGAAGAGCGCGGACATCACGGCCTTTGGCTACATGCAGGAGCTGGCCCAGGGGCGCACGCCCTGGCTGGGCCCCTTGCTGGGCGGCATGCCGTCAGAAACCGAAGGCCTGTTGCCCTACTGGCTGGGTGCCTGGGCCTTGCAGGTCGCGCCGCCCTGGCTTTCGGCTGAAATGGCGGCGCGGTTGCCCTTTGTGGCGCTGCTGGCCATCACCCTCATGGCCACCTGGTACGGCGTGTACTACCTGGCGCGCAGCCCCGGCGCGCAGCCGGTGGCGTTTGCCTTTGGGGGCGAAGCCCGTCCCCTGGATTACGCGCGCGCCCTGGCCGATGGCGGCTTGCTGGCGCTGATCGCCTGCCTGGGGCTTGCACAGATCTCCCATGAGATCACCAGCTACCTGGTGCAGTTGAGCTGCACCGCGCTCCTGTTCTTTGCCGTGGCGGCCATGCCGCACCGCACGGTGGCCCCGGCCCTGGCGCTGGTGGTCGGCCTGCTGGGGCTGACACTGGCCGGGGCGCCCGCGCTGGCGGCCCTGCTGGGCCTGGGCAGCATGGTGCTGGTGGTGTGGGCGCCCGTCAGCAGCACAGACCGCCGCGGGCCCTGGGCGCTGGCGCTGGCTGCCGCCACGCTCATGGCAGCCCTGGTGGCCTGGAAGCTCGACCTGTGGCGCTGGCGCATCGTGGACGCCAACCATGCCAAGGAGTGGCAAAGCCTGGCGCGCCTGCTGCTGTGGTTTGGCTGGCCTGCCTGGCCGCTGGCGCTGTGGACCCTGTGGCGCTGGCGCCAGCAAATCCTGAGCCGCCAGGGCCACCGGCACCTGCTGCTGCCGCTGTGGTTTGTCGCTGTGTCGGTAGCCGCCACGCTCACCACCCGGCCCGCCGACCGTGCCCTGCTGCTGGGCCTGCCCGCGATGGCGGCGCTGGCGGCGTTTGCGCTACCCACCCTGCGGCGCAGCGTGGGCGCGCTGATCGACTGGTTCACGCTGCTGTTCTTTACCGTGTCGGCCCTGGCCATCTGGGTGATCTGGATCGCCATGCAGACCGGCGTTCCGGCCAAGCCTGCCGCCAACGTGGCCAAGCTGGCGCCCGGCTTTGTGCCCGAGTTTTCGCTGCTGGCGCTGCTGGTGGCCCTGGCGGCCACGGCGGGCTGGTGCGCCCTGGTGTGGTGGCGCGCGGCGCGCAACCGCGCACCGATCTGGAAAAGCCTGGTGCTGCCCGCTGGCGGTGCCACGCTGGGCTGGCTGCTGCTGATGACGCTGTGGCTGCCGCTGCTGAACTACGCCCGCAGCTACGCCCCCCAGGTGCGCGCCGTGCAGGCCGCATTGGGCCCGGCACCGGGCTGTGTGCAGACCGTGGGGCTGAGCCGGGCCCAGGTGGCGGCCCTGCAGTACCACGGCGGCCTCAGCCTGCAGCGCGCCGGCCTGCAGGACGAGTGCGAGTGGCTCGTGGCCGATATTGCCTCATGGCCGCCTTCCGAGCGCATGGTCCACGCCGTGCTGTGGGAGCGCCGGGCCACCATCGCCCGCCCCACCGACAAGGACGACCACCTCCTGGTGTTCCGCCGCATCGAGCCTGCCCGCTGATGGCAGAGCTGTCCACCATCTCCCGGCACGCCGCCACCGTGCTGGCGGGTCAACTGGCCGTGATGGCCTTTGGCGTGACCGACACCATCGTCGCGGGGCGCTATGGCGATGCATCGCTGGCCGCGCTCTCGGTGGGTTCGGCCATTTTCATCAGCGTGTACGTGGCCCTGATCGGCGTGCTGCAGGCCCTGCTGCCGGTGTGGGCCGAGCAGCGCGGTGCGCGGCAGACCGAGGCCATGGGCCGATCGGTGCGCCAGGCACTGTACCTGTGCGCCGCGGGCTCCGTGGCCGGGATGGCGATCTTGCTGTCGCCCGGCCCCTTGCTGCGCTGGACGGAGGTGCCGCCCGCCCTGCGCACCGAGGTCGAGCGCTACCTGGCCGTGCTGGCCCTGGCGCTGCCGCCCGCGCTGCTGTTTCGCATTTACAGCACGCTGAACCAATCGCTGGGGCGACCCCAGCTCGTGACCTGGCTGCAGGTGGGCTCGCTGTTCATCAAGCTGCCCCTGTCCATCTGGTTCACCTTTGGCGGCCTGGGGCTGCCCGCGCAAGGGGTGGTGGGCTGCGCCTGGGCCACGCTGGTGGTCAACTGCAGCATGCTGGCGCTGGGCGTGTGGCTGCTGCGCACGCAGGAGCTCTATGCACCGCTGCAGCTGTGGCGCCGCCTGGAGCGGCCGCACTGGCCCACCCTCGCCGGGTTTGCGCGGCTGGGGGTTCCGGCCGGGCTGGCGGTGATGGTGGAAGTGACCTCGTTCACGCTGATGGCGCTGTTCATTGCGCGCCAGGGCACCACCGCCTCGGCCGCGCACCAGATTGCCTCCAACCTGGCCGCCGTGCTGTACATGGTGCCGCTGTCGCTGGCCATTGCCACCAGCGCGCGAGCCAGCTACTGGCTGGGCGCCCAGGACGCGGTGCGTGCCCGGCACGCAGTTTCATTGGGTTTTAGGCTTGCAGCGCTTATTGGTATTGCGCTGGCAGCTATATTGTTTATAGCAAAAGATCAACTGGGCCAGATCTACACCAGCAACGCCGCCGTCGCGGCCATGGCGGGCAGCGTGCTGGCGTGGGTGGCGCTGTACCACGTGGCCGACGCGCTGCAGACGCTGTGCGTCTTTGTGCTGCGCTGCTACCGGATCACCGTGGCGCCCCTGGTGGTGTACTGCGTTTTGCTGTGGGGCGCAGGCCTGGGCGGCGGCTATCTGTGGGCCTACCATGGCACGGGCCGGTGGGCGCTGCCGCCCTCGCCCATTCCGTTCTGGGCGGCCAGCGCCGGCGCGCTGGTGGTCACCGCCGGGCTGTTTGTGGTGATGCTGCGGCGGGCGTTGAGGCAGCAGGGCTGACGACCGATTTTTTAGCCCGGCAGCGCAAAGCCGCGCAGCCGGTTGGCCGGGAAGGTGACCGCAAACACCGAGCCCTGGCCCACGGTGCTGGTGATTTCGAGCGTGGCGCCATGGCGCTGCAGCACATGCTTGACGATGGCCAGCCCCAGGCCCGTACCGCCGGTCTCGCGCGAGCGGCTGCGGTCCACGCGGTAAAAACGCTCCGTCAGGCGCGGCAGGTGCTCGGGCGCGATGCCGGGGCCGGTGTCCTGCACCGAGAACACCGCACGGCCATCGTCCATGCGCCGCCAGGCCACCCTGATCGAGCCTCCCGCAGGCGTGTAGCGCACGGCGTTGGTGACCAGGTTGGACAGCGCGCTCTGCAGCTCGGCGGGCACACCGGCGATCTCGCCCTCGGCCCGCAGGGCCTCTGCCGCAGGGAAAGCCATGGCGTGTGGCCGCGGCGGGTTCTGGGTGAGCAGGGCCGACAGCGCCCGCCCCTCCTCCTCGCAACGCTGCAACAGCAGGTGCACCGGCGTCCATTCGGCCATGCTCGGCGGCGGGCTGCCCTCCAGGCGCGACAGGGTCAAAAGGTCTTGCACCACGCTTTGCATGCGCTGCGCCTGCTGCGCCATCATGCCCAGGTAGCGCGAGCGCTCGTCGGCGCTTAAAGGCAGGGTTTGCAGCGTTTCGACAAAGCCCGTCAGCACCGTGAGCGGCGTGCGGATTTCGTGCGACACGTTGGCCACGAAGTCGCGCCGCATGGCGTCGGCCTGCTCCAGCGCGGTGACGTCGCGCGACAGCAGCAAGGTGCGCCCGTCACCGTACGGGTGCAGGTGCACCGAGATGCGCACCGGCCGCGATGGCGTGCTGGCACGCCCCTCCAGCACCACGTCGTGGGCAAAGTCCTGCGCCGTGAGGTACGCGGTGAAGTCGGGGTCGCGCACCAGGTTGCCGATGGACTGCATCACGTCGCGCTGCGCATCAAACCCGAACTGGCTGGCCGCCATCTGGTTGCACCACTCGATGCGGCCCAGCGCGTCCAGCAGCACCACGCCGTTGGGCGAGGCCTGCAGGGCGGCCAGGATCTCCTGCAGGCGCCCCTCGCTGTCGCGAACCTGGGCATCCATCCTGCGCAGCAGGCGCCGCGTGCGGTCTGCCGCCTCGCCCCAGGCGCCGAGCATCTCGGGCATCTCGGTGACTTCGCCCGCCCGCAGCCAGTGCAGCACGCGCCTGCTGCGCAGCAGGTCCGCAATGAACCAGACCCACACGGCCACCGCCCCGCCCACCACGGCGCCCCACCCTTGGCCCCACCACCAGCCCAGGGCGCAGCCCGCCAGTTGAAGAGCGAAAAAGGAAAGGAGTCGCAGGAACATGAAGAAGGAAGCGCCAGGGAATCGCTATAAAAATCAGAGCTTTTAGCGCTTGATAGATATGGTTTTCAATATGAAAACCAATTGAATTGCTTATACAAAAAGCGCCAGCAGCTATTCTTTTTGATGATTACTGCGGCACACAGGCTTGCGCCGTCAGCCGGTAGCCCGCGCCGCGCACGGTCTCGATCATCACCGAGGCAGCGCCCAGCGACTCGCGCAGGCGCTTGACGTGCACGTCCACCGTGCGCTCTTCGATAAAGACGTGGTCGCCCCACACCTTGTCGAGCAACTGCGAGCGGCTGTGCACGCGCTCGGCATGCTTCATCAGGAAGTGCAGCAGCTTGAACTCGGTCGGTCCGACCTTGAGCGGCTGGCCCTGAAAGCTCACGCGGTAGGTGCCCGCGTCCAGCGTCAGCTCGCCAATGGTCACGCTGTCGCTCACCTGCTCCGGCGCGCGGCGGCGCAGCACGGCGCGAATGCGGGCCAGCAGCTCCTGCGTGGAAAACGGCTTGGTGATGTAGTCGTCAGCGCCGGCATCGAGCCCCGCCACCTTGTCCGGCTCGTCGCCACGGGCCGTGAGCATGAGGATAGGAATGGGCTTGGTGCGACTGTCGGCGCGCCACTTGCGGGCCAGCGACAGGCCGCTTTGTCCGGGCAGCATCCAGTCGAGCAGGATGACGTCCGGCAGCACGGCGTCGAGTTCGCGCTGGGCCGCGTCACCGTCTTCGGCCCAGAAGGGCTGAAAGCCGTTGTGGCGCAGGTTGACCGCAATCAGTTCAGCGATGGCGGGTTCGTCCTCGACGATGAGGACGCGGGGGAGCTTTCTCATGGTTTGCCAAAGCCCTTTCTTACAGCACGGCGGACTCGATCTCGTCCAGGGCAGTGTGGCGCACGTCCTTGCCCTTGACCAGATAGATGATCTGTTCGGCCACGTTCTTGGAGTGGTCTCCGATGCGCTCGATGGCCTTGGCCAAGAACAGCAGGTCCAGGCTGGGCGAGATGGTGCGCGCGTCTTCCATCATGTAGGTGATGAGCTTGCGCACAAAGCCGTCGAATTCCTGGTCGATGAGGTCGTCCTCCTTGAGGATGTTCACGGCCGCCTTGGTGTCCAGGCGCGCAAACGCGTCCAGCGTCTTGCGCAACTGGGCCGAGGCCAGTTCCGCCGCCGTGCCCAGGTCGCGCGAGGGCAGCGACCGGGGGGCGCCGCTTTCGATGATGGACTTCACCATGCGCGCCATCTTGTTGGCTTCGTCGCCCATGCGTTCCAGGTTGGCCGTGGTCTTGGCAAAAGCCAGCAGCAAACGCAGGTCGCGTGCCGTAGGTTGTCGGCGGGCAATGATGGACGACAGCTCCTGGTCGATATCGACCTCCATCGCGTTGACGCGGGTTTCCATCGAGGCCACGGTCTCAACGGCTTCCAGGCTGAAATGCGACAGCGCATACACGGCCTGGCGGATTTGCGACTCCACGAGTCCGCCCATTTCCATGACGCGCGCGGAGACGCTGTTGAGCTCGCTGTCGAACTGGGACGAAAGATGTTTATCGGGCATCTGGGGTCTCCTTAGCCGAAACGGCCAGTGATGTAGTCTTCGGTTTCCTTGCGCTCGGGCTTGAAGAAGATCTGTTCGGTGGCACCGAACTCGATCATCTCGCCCAGGTACATGTAGGCGGTGTAGTCGCTGCAGCGGGCGGCCTGCTGCATGTTGTGGGTCACGATGGCGATGGTGTAGTCGTGCTTGAGCTCGTCGATCAGCTCCTCGATCTTGGCGGTGGACAGCGGGTCCAGCGCCGAGGTGGGCTCGTCCAGCAGCAGCACCGAGGGCTTGACGGCCACGCTGCGCGCAATGCACAGGCGCTGCTGCTGGCCGCCGGACAGCGACAGGCCGCTCTGGCTGAGCTTGTCCTTCACCTCGGTCCACAGCGCGGCCTTGGACAGCGCCCATTCCACGCGGTCGTCCATCTCGCTCTTGCTCAGCGTTTCATACAGCTTCACGCCAAACGCGATGTTGTCGTAGATGGACATGGGGAACGGCGTGGGCTTCTGGAACACCATGCCAATGCGCGCACGCAGCAGGTTGATGTCCTGCTTGGGGTCCAGGATGTCCTGGCC
>DAIQRN010000127.1:0-7085 GCA_036786185.1 Acidovorax sp.
ACCCGCTGTGGATCGCTGGGTTGGATGTTGCGGTGAATTTTGCAGGGCCGACTACGTATTTTCATGATGGCCAGGCAACAAAACGCCCATGACATCGTGATGCTGTTCCATCGCGTATCCGACGATGCCCAGGTCGAAATGGGGAAATGCCTGACAAACCTTCTGGTTAATGCTGGTTCAATTTGAAGCGAACGCTGTACTGACTGATTGACTGGGGCGTCTGAGAGGATGCCCCAGTTTTTATGGAGCGCTTGGGCAAGCCCATCACAGGCTTGCAGCTCGGTGTGTGACCTGCACTGTTGCCCAGGACCGTGGCGCCTTCCCATGGCGCCGGCGGGCCAGGTCAGCGCTCTTGAACTATTCAATTGTCCAGCGACGTCATATCGTGACAGGCTGTTGATTTTCCTGGATTTTCCGGGATGTGGGTGTTCACGATATGCCGGATGCAGATGGGGCTGAGACGTCATTTCGTGAGCGCTCGCCTGCAGCCGTCGCTTGACCCAGGCAGAACACGGTACGTATGGCCAGCTGGAAAGCTCCAATCTGGCCATCGGCCACCATCCAGCCCACCTGGCACACCCTTTCCGGGCGCAGCGTTGGAGCGTTTGGAACAGGCTGGCCGCGGTAGCGGGGACTGAAGACGTTCAGGGGCAGCACCACATCGACCCAGCGGTCGGCAGGTGGCTGGAACACTGCCTGGTAGTTGATGCCGTCCAGGCCCCCGTCCATGCGCAGGTTGAGCTTGTAGCGCTTGCCGTCGCCACGCACATGCAGGCGATAACCCACCGTTCTCTCATCACCCAGTCGCAGCTGCGGGTGACGTACTGAAGCAAAGCCACCACCGTTGTCGGTCGAGACCACGCCTTCGAAGACGGCATGGCCATCGGGATGAAACGACATCCGGCTGCTCGACACCCCGCCCATGACCCTGTCATCGATGGCGGTCCAACCATCGACGGATTCGGGGGCGTTGAATTGAAGGGTGAGCATGGTCAGATTCTGGCATCCAGTCGCTACACAGGTTACCAGACCCCCATTTTTTAAAGGAAACCTCATGTTCAACATTTCTGACTTTCTGAGTAACCCCGAGACCACGCAACATCTGCTGGACCGCTGCTACGACTTTCGCGGAGCTGTTTTGCTGACCCCCGATGAGATGGCTCTTGCCGCGCGGCAACGCGACATGGCCTTACCTGCGGGTTGGGGCATTCGAACCGTGCTGAACGCTGAAGAGCTGGAAGACCTCTACCGTGACCGGAAACCCAAGGTCCGGGTTTCGGTCCAGGAGTGGCTGCCCGATTTGCCTTGCCTGACGCTCGACGTTCCCTGCCGGCGTCACCACTTCTTGTGGGTCATCCCGTTCTGGGAAGATGGCGCCCGTGATTGGTTGGAGACTCTTGTGGCCGAGGGACGTTTCACCTTGTTGGTGGATGCGGAGGGCGGTACACGCAGCATCGCGATGTCCAGCCAGGCTCCCCTGAATTGCGACTTCGAGACCATGCTCAAGACATCCAACGTCCAGCCCATGGCTTCGAAGCTGGAATCGCTGGAAGCCATGGTGATGAGCGGATTCCGTGCCATGCTGGACCGAACCAGCAGCCAGCCGGACCCGCAACGTGAGCTGCGTACCATGGTCGTTGCGCGCGATGGCCATGCCCAGCCAATTTTGGAAACGTTTTTGCGCAGTGCAGACCTTGGCATAGCCATGCTGAAAATGGCCGCACCAGACATGCAGGTGTGCCACTGAGTATTGGAACGGCTAACATCTGCCGTCTCACAGGATACAGTCTGATTGGGGGGCAGTCTTGCGACTGCCCTCCTTTTTTTGGCTCGGCTACGTGCTGAGGAGTGATGGCGCCATCACTGTGTCTCTGTCCAGAAACGGGTAACAGGGGTAACTGAAGTAACGACACTGACCGCCACCCTTGACGGACAAGGTCAGGTAAGGAACAGGCTGCAGACGTTGATGGCTGACTGATGAGCAGAAGGCGTTGGCACCGGACGGTCCACTGGGCACTGCTCATGGCCCAGGGCGCTTGTAGTAGCCGGCCGCGTCATTTCGCGAACACCACGCCCTTCGCCCCGTCGGATGACTGCCTTTTGAGCCATGCCGATGCCAAACTCCCACTGGACGGTCCAGTGGGGCAGACGGCCTATCGCATCCAAGGCGGCCTTGAGCTGGCTGCGACGCCGACGTTGTGTGCCCGCTGGAGCGGTGTCGTGGTTGACCGGCCACACGCGTGCGGCCAGGGTATCCAGTCCGATGGACAGGCTGCCTCCGGGACGCATGCAGGTGGACAGAAACGCGTGCACATGCATCGCCAGGTCAGTGCCCAGGTGCAGCCGCTCGGTCATCCACAGTTTGGCGTACTGACCGCCAAAGAAGACCGAGGCCAGGCGGTGGTTCAAGGCCAGGTGGATGTGGCGGTCATCGCCCTCGACCCAAACAAGAAGGAACGACTGGCGGGTCGTGCGTCGACCGGCGTGCTCTTCCCAGACGACCACCTCGCACAGGCGGCGCAGGCCGGCCTTGCGCATCTCGATGGTCGAGCCCCCGCTGCCAGTGCCGCAGCGGCGGTTCAGAGCCTCCCAGGTCGTGCGGACCATCACGGTCTGCGGCATGCCCTGGCCGCCGTCCGGGTACAGACCGGACCAGAGGCGCCCCGCAACCGTGCGCTCATCCGCTGCCGAGACGACCGCGTCATTACCGCGGTCAGCGTACTGCTCCCCGGCCAACCCCAGCAGAGCGAGCAGCAAGGTCTGCTCGGGCACCCCCAGGGCTTCGCGGGCACTGAAGCGCAGTTTGTGCTCCGGGCCCAGGTCGTAGGAGAGGTCCAGCACAGGACGCGGGCCACCCTTGGGCAGCGGGGTGAACAGCACGCTCAAGCCTGCGGGTTGGTAGTAGCGCACCGGAGGGCTGTGTTCAGTGAGATGGCTCATACGCCCCCCTTTTTGAACAGGCCGGACTTCTTGTTCGCGGAGACGCCAGCAATTGCAACGGGTTGGACAGGTACGAACACGCCACCGGCCGTGCGACGCAACAGCACCGAAGCCCGCTTGGGGCCGTAGTTGTTCTTGGCGTCGACCAGTACCGCGTGCGCACTGGCTTGGTTGGTCGGCACGCCGTGGGCATCCAGCACCTCGCGGGTTGGCGGTACCAGGTTGATTTGCCAGCGGGCGTCGTCTTTGAGCGCAGTGGAACCCCGGCCGGCATCGGAGGTGTCACCATAGCCCTGCAGGCCAGCAGCGCGACTGCTGTGGTGTGCGACCAGTACTGCGACGCCAGACTTCTGAGCGACTTGCTTGAAGACAGACATCAACGCAGACATGGGGGCGGAGTGGTTTTCGTCACCGAGGTGGAGTTGGCGCAGGGGGTCCACGATGAGCAGCCGTGCGCCCCGACTCAAAGCAGCAAGCTCCTGAGCCGCCTCGGACGGCGCCAAATCGGGTGTCAGCAGGTTGACTCGCTGGGCACCCGCCAGGGGGTATAGCAACAAGTTCTGCTCCAAGTGCTGCAGGAACTCTTGCCAGCTCATGTCATCGGGCAGCACATCGCGCTGGTTCAAGGATTGCACGATGGCATGCAGGCGCTGCCACAACACGTTGATGGGCTCCTCGGCGGCCACCAGAACGACTTTTTTTGGAGACATGGGCAGACCGTCGAACGTGGCCGGTCCGAACAAGGGGTCGCAATGCCCCAGACCGGTGGCCAGCAACACCGCGACCTGCAGCTCCAGCATGGTTTTGCCCACGCCGCCTGGGCCGATGGGGCTGCTATCGAGGCTGAACTTGCGCAGAGGCACGGGACAAATCAGCACAGCAAAGAGGACACGGAAAATTTTCCGGCTCCTAAAGGTGAGACCCGCGACCTTGTAGCCAAAGCAACCGGCTTCGGCAATGGCAAAACGCTGGGGGCTGCGATGTAGGTTATGTCGCTTTTGAAGGTTTGCCCCGGCCAACCGCTAAAAAGTGTCGGCACGGGAAAACGACAAACCCACCCGTTGAATCGCAGCGAACTGCGGGGGACGCTGCGGGGGATGATCGACCAGAAAAGAAAAAACCCTAAGTGAATCAATCACTTAGGGCTTATCTTGGCAACGGAGGCATTCACAAAATACCTTGGAACCCGCATGAATGCTTGATTTAAGACGATTTGAAAATAGTTATGCCCCCATATGTGCCCCCACCAAAGAAAACCCCGGCACATGGCCGGGGTCGGGGTTGAACACTTTCGTGGCCCTCGCGGGCGTCCCTCAGTGTCGGTGCCGGGCGAGGTGAGACCCTGCAGGGCGTAGCGCCATGGGGAGAGCATTTCACCAGCCCGGCTATGGCGCCACTGTCTCGCCGGGCTGGTGTCGATAGGCCCCAAAGCCTAACTCTTGAAATCTAGGTGCACCCCTCACCGCCTGTGGCGTCCCTGGGGTGCTGCCCGGTCAGGCCGGGCGGGAGGTGTCTCTAGCGTCCAGGCGCCGGTTTCCATCAACGTCTTGGCGATCCTGCGGACATCGCCCCAATGGACGCTCAGGACGTGCAGGGCCAGCAACTGCGCGTAGGCATGCCCTGCAATGGTGCGTGCGCCAAAGCCTGGGCAAAGCATGGCCTCGGCTCGCTTGTGGTCGTTCTGCTGCGGGCGTGATATTGGGCAACGCCAGGGTAGGCCAGCATGCAGCAGCTCGGCGGCCAGGCCCGCATGGAACAACCCGGCAGCGGTTGCCCGTAGCTCGCCAGTCGCGTCCTCGGGCTGGGGCGTGGCCTCGGGGTCAAAAGGAGCGGGAAAGCAGACACCACCACTGTCGTGCAGTTCTATGCGGCGCATGCCCCAGCCGATCCAGCGGGCATAGACCGCATGGCCTGCCTCGTGCCAGGCAACGGCCTGCAGGTCGGCAGGGCCACCGCCAAAGGGGCAGGCCTGCCACGCCCACACGCGGCGCAGGTCGGTCAGGTCAGGCGCGCGGCGGATGTTCACTTGCTGACCTAGCGCTCAAGAAATCGTCAACCTCTTGCATTGCCGCCTGCAGCCATTGAGCGGTATGCGCATAGCGGTTAGCCTCAGTCGATTTGTTGGCTATGTTCATGCGTTGACGCTTGGCCTCGGCAACGTCGTATTGCTCTTGCAGGTAGGCGCGAAACTCCAACGCCGTGGGTTCTTTCTTGAAAAGCGCCATCACGCGCCCCCCTTCACGACGCCGGTACGGCGCAACCAGGTGCAGCCTAAATCAGCCGTGATGCGAATGGGCAGAACGTCGGATTCAAAGATGTAGTTCAACTGTTCCACGCGAACGGGTGAACGACTGCCCTCCAGTTGCAACAGTCCGATCACCGGGGACACGTCGGGTGCGGCCAGCAGGAACCAGCGGCCAGCGGACAGCCCGGCCAGGGCTTGCACTTCGATCTGTACACCAGATTCATGCACCAGACGGCGCGCGGAAAACTCAAGATCCGGAGCAACGACCAGGTGTCGGGCACTCAGGCCCGCAGGCTGCCCGCTCGACGTGGGTTGCGTGCGCAGCAGCTCTATAGCCTTGCCCAGCGCGGCGGCATCAAGGGCGGCGGCATGCACGTTCTTGAACTGCGCGTCAAACATGGGCTGTCCATCGCCCATGGTGATGCCGGTTTCCATCGTGTTCGCCAGCATGGCAGCCTCTTGCCGGGCGGCGGTTGCGGCTACGTTCTTGAGGCTGCGCAGGACGTGTGCGAGGTCGCCATTGAAAACCAGTTGACGCGATACGCCTACAACCCGGCCAAAGGTGCGAAGCGCCACATCCGCAGGGCCTGGGGCACCAGGAAAAAGCACACTGGCGCGCATCCGCTGCAGCTCTTGCAGCGGCTCCAGCGGGAGTGTGTCGCCCTCCAGTGCGCAAATGGACTCGGGGCGGAATGAGGTCACGCTCACGATGTCGCAATAGGCGCGGTGCTCGGCGGCTTGGGCGAATGTGGCGAGGGTTGCGGGCGCGGCACCTTGTGCCAGCAGCGCGCCAAAGTCGCTGCTGGCCAGGCCACGGGCAAAGGCGTGTTGCGGGTTTTCGTGCTCGCTCAAAAGCTGGCGGCCAATGAGGTCTGCAGCAGCGCGCAGGCTCATGGTTTGCGCCAGCGGGTGCATGGCTGCGGGCGGCTCACCGTAGGCGGCGGCGATCACGTCAGAAACGGCTGCTTGCTGCTCGCGGATTTGCTTGGGGGTGGGTTGAGACATGGCGCTATTCAAAGTTGGAATAACGCCATGATGCCCACCAGCGACTGCAATCGCCAGCATCAAAGTTTCAGCAGCTCGTACAGGTGGCGCTGGGTGCTGGGGATGTTGGCGCCCGTCAAAAACGCCTGCATCAAGGCGTCCTCGGCGGGGCTCAGGGCCACGTCCAACCCGGCCTCGATGCGCGGCCAGGTGCGGGCGCGAAAGCGCTCGATGGCTTGCGCCAGGCGCTGCGCCAGTGTCCAGATGGCCGGGGCGTCGTGCGCCAGGCATTGGGCCGCTTCGCGCAAGGCGTTATCCCTTGTGCGAATAGCGGCGTTGCGCTCACGGCGACGCGTGGCCTCGGGGTCGGTGGTGCGCGCCAGCAGCGCGGCCAAAGCCTGCTCGGGTGCGATGGTCTGCCCCGAGGCGATTTGCAAGGTGACTTCAAGCGGGCTCATGTGATGCTCCCCTCTACGTCGGTGGTCAAATCAACCGGCGCAGCGTTGTCAGCCGCCATGCTGTCATGGTCGCTGTCGGCAAGCATCTCATCCACGGCGGCATCCACCAGGCGGGCCGTGGACTTGATCCATTCGTTGCGGGCATCCGCAATCACGGTGAGAACGGCGGTTTTGGCATCCTCGGGCAAGTCGGGGCAGGACTTGGCAAGCACGCCCTCCAGGTGGTCGAAGCGATCCACCACGGCGCTGGAAGCCGTGCCCAGCACGTCGGCCAACAGGCCCACCGGGGCATATTCTTTGCGGGCCACGCCGTTCTTGATGGCCTGGCCGATGCGCTGCTCGCGGGCCAGGGCGGCGCGCTCTTGCACCAGGTCGAGGCCCAGCGAATCACCAAGCCGGCCAGCAGCCTGGTCGCGCAGGCGGGCGCAGTAGGCCTGCAGCAGCTCGCCCAAGGTGCC
>DAIQRN010000531.1:0-1600 GCA_036786185.1 Acidovorax sp.
TGTCCACCTTGCCGTTTTCGATGTCCTTGAACTCGATCTTCTGGTACTTCTTGGCCTCGGTGAAGACCGCCGGGCCGGTGAAGGTGGAATAGAACGACGATTCGCCCGGCGGCTTGTTGCCGTCGCGCACGAGTTGCAGATAGAGCTGGGGCGACACGGCGGCAGTGCCGGTGTTGATCACCTCGTGCTTGACGGCGATGTCATAGGCGCCGCGCTGCATGGTCCAGGTCTTGGCCAGCTTCACGCCGCCCAGGTCGGGCGACTCGAAGCGAATGCTGATTTCCTTGTCGCCATCCTGGAGCTCACGCGGGCCGGGCACCACGGCCATCGGCGTCTTGTGCGTGGGGAAGTTGCCGCCCACCAGCCCCGTCTGCGCCACATAGACGCGCTGCGCACTCTCGTCCAGCAGCAGGAAGTTGCGGGTCTTGTCCGCCATGTCGGCATGGTGCAGCAGCTCGGCATGGGTGAGCGAGCCGCCTTCGCTGTCGAAAGTCAGGCGGTACAGGTCGGTCTTCACCTCCACGCGCTCACGCGCGGCGGCGGCCACGGCAGGCGCGGGCTGGCCGGGCACAGCCGATGCGCCTGGCGCGGCAGCGGCCGTGGGCACGCTGGACGCAGGGACACTGGCCGCGCCGGTGGCTGCGGGCGCTGCGTCGCCAGCGGCAGGCGCCGTGGCGACCGCAGGCGTGGGGAAAAACGTGGCCTTGTTACCGTTGTGCAATTGCCACTTGTCCCACAGCAGAACCATGGAAAAGCCAAAAATCACCCACAGGATGGTGCGGCGAATGTCGTTCATGAAGACTTCTTTGGTGAGGATGGTTGGGTGTTGGAATCAGAGAGCCGCGAGAACAGCCGCAGGCTGCGCGGCAGCTCGTGCGGAACAGGATCGAGGCCCCCGTCACACCAGGGGTGGCAGCGTACCAGCCTGCGCACCGTGAGATAGCTGCCCGCCGCCGCGCCATGCTGCGTGAGCGCCTGCAACGAATACGCCGAGCAGGTGGGCTCGAACCGGCAGGCCGATCCCAGCCAGGGGCTGAGCAGCAGCCGGTAGCCCTTGACCACGCCGATGAGCAGGCCCTGCATCATGGCGCCACGACCCCGGCACGCCGGGCGGCATGGCCGTACAGCTGCTGCAACTCGGCGCGCACAGCCTGCTGCAGCGGCGCGGACGTGGCACTGACAAACTGCTTGCGGTCAAAGGCCGTGCGCAGGCGCACCACCAGGGCCGATTGCGGGGCGGCCTGCGCCAGCCGCTCTTCAAACGTGGCGCCCACGGCGTAGATCTGTCGTTTGATGGCGTTGCGCGTGACGGCGCGGCGCGCCCAGCGCTTGGGCACCATGGCGCCCAGCCAGACACCCTCCAGCGAAAACAGGGCCTGCGGCTCTGGTGAGCCGGGCCCTGTGGGAGGAGCGTCCGCCAGCAGCAGGCGGTGCAGCGCAAAATGCGCCGTGCGGGAGACAACGCCCCCGGCCATCGCGGCCTGGAACTGCGGGCGTGTTTTCAGCCGGAGCATGCCAGCCAGCGAAAACCGCGCAGCGCTCGCGGGCCTTAGACGGCCAGGCGCTTGCGGCCCTTGGCGCGGCGTGCGTTGATAACGGC
>DAIQRN010000128.1:0-7033 GCA_036786185.1 Acidovorax sp.
ATCGCCTCCAAGAAGGTCACCTACGACTTCGCGCGCCTGATGGACGGCGCCACGCAGGTCAGCTGCTCGGGCTTCGGCCAGGTCATGATTGACTGCATGTAACGTAACTCGCGCGCCACGCGTGCGTGCCAGCCCCTGTTCCGGTTGCCGGGACAGGGGTTTTTCTTTGCCCGGCGGCACCGGGCCCTGGTGATTCGCGGGTTGGCATTTCCCGATCGTCCCCCTAAGATGGTTTGGACCTGCCCGCGTGGGCAGCGAACCCCACACCGGGAGATGGCATGGTGTCTGATTATTCCGCCGCGTACTGGGAGCAGAACCCCGATGCGCTGCTGGTGCTCTCGCCCGAGGGCGCGGTGCTCAACTGGAATCCGGCCGCCGAGGCGATCTTCGGCTACGCCTCGGCCGAGGTGCTGGGTGCTTCCGTGATCGACCTCATCGTGCCCGCGGACCGCGCCCACGAAGAGGAGGCGATGCGGGCCGAGGCGCTGCAGGGCCGCACGGCCGTGCACGAATCGGTGCGCCGCCGCAAGGACGGCTCGCTGGTGCACGTGAACGTCTCCACCCGGGCGGTGCGCGGCGCGGACGGGCAGCTGCTGTACTTCCTGTCGAGCAAGAAGGACGTCACCCAGCTCAAGGTGCAGCGCGACGCCCAACTGCTGGAGGCGCGCTTTCGCGACCTGCTCGAATCCACGCCCGACGCCATCATCATGGTCAACGTGACCGGGCGCATCGTGCTCGTGAACTCGCAGGCCGAGCGGGTGTTCGGCTACGCGCGTGCCGAGCTGCTGGGGCAGACCATCGAGGTGCTGCTGCCCCACCGCTACCGGGGCGGGCACCTGCGGCATCGCACCGGCTTCTTCGGGCAGCCGCGCACGCGCACCATGGGCGCGGGCCTGGAGCTCTACGGCCTGCGCAAGGGCGGGGACGAGTTTCCGGTGGAGATCAGCCTGAGCCCGATCAGCACCGAAGAGGGCACTATGGCGATGACCGCGATCCGCGACATCACCGACCGCAAGCGCGCGGACCAGAAGTTCAAGGACCTGCTGGAGGCGGCGCCCGACGCCATGGTCATCGTCAACCGCGAAGGCCGCATCGTGCTGGTCAACTCGCAGGCCGTGCGGCTGTTCGGCTGGAGCCGCGATGAGCTGCTGGATCAGCCCATCGAACTGCTCGTGCCGGAGCGCTACAGCGCCCGCCACCCGGAGCACCGCCACCGCTTCTTCTCCGAGCCGCGCACCCGCTCCATGGGCGCGGGGCTGGACCTGTATGGCCTGCGCAAGGACGGCTCGGAGTTCCCGGTGGAGATCAGCCTGAGCCCGCTGGAGACCGAGGAGGGCCTGTTCGTCTCCAGCGCGATCCGCGACGTGACCGATCGCAAGCGCATCGAAAGGGCGCTGCGCGACAAGAACCTGGAGCTGGAGAACGCGGCGCTGGTCAAGGACCGCTTCCTGGCCAGCATGTCCCACGAGCTGCGCACGCCGCTCAACGCCATCATCGGCTTCACCGGCACCCTGCTGATGCAGCTGCCCGGGCCGCTCAACGCCGAGCAGGAGAAGCAGCTGCGCATCGTGCAGACCGGCGCGCGCCACCTGCTGTCGCTCATCAACGACCTGCTGGATGTGGCCAAGCTCAGCGCCAACAAGGCATCGTTCAACATCGAGACGCTGGACTGCAGCGCGGTGGTCGGGGACGTGGCCGCCACGCTCGAGCCCGAGGCGCAGCGCAAGGGCCTTGCGTTCACCGTGCATGCGCCACCGGGGGCCGTGCCCCTGCGCACCGACCGCCGGGCACTGAGCCAGATCCTCATCAACCTGGTGGGCAACGCGATCAAGTTCACGCAGCAGGGCGGCGTGGAGGTCTCGCTGGAACAGGCGGAGTCGCCCACGCAGGGGAACGCGGTGCGGGTGCGCGTGCGCGACACCGGCCCCGGGATTCCCGCGCAGGAGCAGTCCCGCCTGTTCGAGGCCTTCTCGCGCGTGGAAAGCGCCGAGCGGCGCCACCACGAGGGCACGGGCCTGGGCCTGCACCTGAGCCGCAAGCTGGCCGAGGCCCTGGGCGGCAGCATCCGATTTGAAAGCACCGAAGGGCAGGGCAGCACCTTCATCCTGGAACTGCTGGAGGGGACCGAATGACAAAAGCCACCATCCTGGTCATCGAAGACGACGACGCCAGCCGCCAGCTGGTCACCTACCTGCTGGAGTCCGCGGGCCACCGCGTGCTGGCGGCGGAGAACGGCGCGCTGGGCCTGGGCCTGGCGCTGGCCGAGGGGCCGGACCTGATCCTGTGCGACCTGCAGATGCCGGTCATGAACGGCTACGAGGTGGCGCGCAGCCTGCGCTCGCACCACGAATGGCGCGTGGTGCCGCTGGTGGCCGTGACGGCCTTCTCGATGCCGGGCGACCGCGAGAAGGCGCTGGAGGTGGGCTTCGACGACCACCTGTCCAAGCCCATCACGCCCGAGACCTTCGTGCGGCAGATCGAGACGTTCCTGTCCTCCTCCTCGTTCCACGCACCGCCGGGCGCGGCCTGACACCGCGCGCTCCGCATGGCCAAGATCCTTGTCGTTGATGACCTTCCGGCCAACCGGGCGCTCGTGGTCACGCTCGTGGGCCATAGCGGCCACCAGGCGCTGGAGGCGACGGACGGCGCCGAAGCCCTGGCCGTGGTGCGGGCCGAGCGGCCGGAGCTGGTCATCTCCGACATCCTCATGCCCACCATGGACGGCTACGAGTTCGTGCGCCAGCTGCGCAACGACCCCGAGCTCGCCGCCACGCAGGTGATCTTCTGCAGCGCGCACTACCACGAGCAGGAGGCGCGCAGCCTGGCCCAGGCCTGCGGCGTCACGCAGGTGCTGATCAAGCCCTGCGAGCCGCAGGACATCCTGGCGGCCATCGAGCGGGCGCTGTCCGAAGCGCCGCCCCTGCCGGCGCGACCCCTGGAGCATGCATTCCAGACGCGCCACCTGCGGCTCATGACGGACAAGCTCACCGGCAACATGGCCGAGCTCGAAGCCATGAACCGGCGCCTGGCGGCCCTGACCGACCTGAACCTGCAGATTGCGTCCGAGCGCGACCCGCAGGTGCTGATGGTCAATGTCTGCGACGGCGCGCGCCACCTGGTGGGCGCGCAGTACGTCGTGCTGTGCGTGGTGCGCAAGGACATCCGGGCCTGCCTGTCGTGCACCAGCGGCATCGACGCCGCCGCCACCGGCCTGCTGGACCTGCCGGTGGTGTCGCACGGCCTGCTGGGGCAGGTGCGGGCCGAGCGGCGGCCCCGGCGCATCGCCCACAACCCCGCCGGCGACCCGCGCGCCGTGGGGCTGCCCGCCGGCTACCCGGCCCTGCACCACGCGCTGATCGTTCCCATCACCTCGCTGTCGTTCTCCTACGGCTGGCTGTGCCTGGTCAACAAGCTTGGCGCCCAGGAGTTCAGCGACGAGGACGAGAAGGTCGTGGCCGTGCTGGGCGCCCAGGTCGGCCGCATCTACGAGAACGGCAGCCTCTACACCGAGGTGCAGCGGCACGCCGACCAGCTGCAGCTGGAGGTGCTGGAGCGCAAGCGCGTCATCGAGGAGCTGCGCACCAGCGAGGCCGGCCTGCACCGCGCCCAGGTGCTGGCCAAGATCACCCACGTGATCACCGGGCGGGCCGGAGTTTTCGAGAGCTGGCCTGACACCTGCCCGCAGATGCTGGGCCTGGCGCCGTCGGCCATGCCGCGCTCCACGCGCGAATGGCTGGACCTCATCCACCCCGAGGACCGGCCACTGTTCCGCGCGCACGCGCTGGAGGCCGCCCGCGATCTTTCGCGCCGGGACTTCATCTACCGCATGGTGCGCCCGGACGGCGTGCTGCTGCACCTGCGCCAGGTGATGGAGCCGCTGCCGGTGGAGGACGGCAGCAGCGACCCGCCGCGCTGGTTCAACACCATCCAGGACATCAGCGAGCAAAAGCACGCCGAAGAGGCGTTGCGCGAGAGCGACCGCCGCTTCAGCGACATGCTCGACAAGGTCGAGATGCTCTCGCTGATGCTCGACACCGAAGGGCGCGTCACCTACTGCAACGACTACCTGCTGCGCCTGACGGGCTGGCGGCGCGAGGAGGTGGTGGGCCAGAGCGGCTTCTCGCTGTTCCTGCCGCCCGATGTGGCCGACGTGCGGCACGTGTATGCCGACATGCTGGCCGATCGGCCCACGGCCTGGCACTATGAGAACCAGATCGTCACGCGCTCGGGCGAGCGCCGGCTCGTGAACTGGCACAACATCATGCTGCGCTCGGTGGAAGGGCGGGTCACGGGCATTGCCGCCCTGGGCGAAGACATCACCGAGCGCCGCGAGGCCGAGCACAAGATCAAGCGGCTCAACCGCGTGTACGCCATGCTCAGCGGCATCAACACCCTGATCGTGCGCGTGCGCCAGCGCGACGAGCTGTTCCGCGAGGCCTGCCGCGTCGCGGTGGAGGAGGGCCAGTTCAAGATCGCATGGATCGGCCGCGTGGACCGCACGCAGATGCAACTGGTCACCGCAGCCCACGCGGGCACGCCGCCCGAACTCCTCACGCAGCTGCAGCACACCCTGGCCCTGCACGAACATGCCACCCCTGGCGAGGCCCTGAGCGCCCAGGTGGCGCGCACGGGCGCATCCGCCGTGTGCGACAACGTGCGGGACGACCCGCGCATCCCCCAGCCCGGGCCGCTGCTGGCGCATGGCGTGGCATCGCTGGCCATGCTGCCCCTGGTGGTGGCGCACGAAGTGGTGGGCGTGCTCGCGCTCTTCGCCGAGGACGTGGGCTTCTTCGACGCGGCCGAGATGAAGCTGCTGGTGGAACTGGCGGGCGACATCGGCTTCGCGCTGGACCACCTCGACAAGGAAGACCGGCTGAGCTACCTGGCCTACTACGACGACATCACGGGCCTGCCCAACCGCACCCTGTTCCTGGAGCGCTGCATGCAGCAGCTGCGCATGCGCGAAGGGGCGGCGGGCAAGGCGCTCCCGGGCGTGGCGCTGGTGGACATCAGCCGGTTCCGCTTCGTCAACGACACCCTGGGGCGCCAGCGCGGCGACGAACTGCTCAAACAGGTGGCCCAGCGGCTGCAGAAGGCGGCGGGCGAAAGCCACGACATCGCGCGCATCGGCATCAACAGCTTCGGCATCACCGTGACCGACGCGCGCGACGCCAACGGCGTGGCGCTGGCGGTGGACCACCTCATGCGCAGCTGCTTTGGCACCCCCTTCGTCCTGGGCAACACCGAGTTGCGCATGGCCGCCAAGGCCGGCGTGGCCCTGTACCCCACGGACGGCGACGACGCCGAAACCCTGCTGCGCAACGCCGAGGCCGCCACCAACAAGGCCAAGGCATCGGCCGACAACCTGCTGTTCTACACGGCCGAGATGAACGTGCGAGTGGCCGAGACGCTGAGCACGGAAGGCCGCCTGCGCGAAGCGCTGGAGCGCGGCCAGTTCGTGCTGCACTACCAGCCCAAGCAGCACCTGGCCAGCGGCGCCCTCGCCGGCGCCGAGGCGCTGATCCGCTGGCACGACCCCGAGCGCGGCCTGGTGCCGCCGGGCCAGTTCATCCCCATCCTGGAAGAAACCGGCCTGATCTACGACGTGGGCCGCTGGGCACTGCGGCAGGCCCTGGCCGACAACCAGCGCTGGCGCCGCGCCGGCCACCCGCCCCTGCGCGTGGCGGTGAACGTATCGTTCCTGCAGCTGCGCCACCGGGGCTTCATCGCCGAGGTGGCGGGCGCCATCGCGCACGACCCGCAGGCCGCCGCCGGGCTGGAGCTGGAAATCACCGAAAGCATGGTGATGGAAGACGTGGAGCACAGCATCCGCAGCCTGCACGCCCTGCGCGAGATGGGCATCACCATCGCCATCGACGACTTCGGCACCGGCTTCTCGTCGCTGAGCTACCTGGCCCGGCTGCCGGTGGACACGCTCAAGATCGACCGCTCCTTCATCCTGGGCATGGCGGCGGGGCCGCAGGGCCAGGCGCTGGTGTCCACCATCGTCAACCTGGGGCACTCGCTGGGCCTGAAGGTGGTGGCTGAGGGCGTGGAAGCCGACGAGCAGAGCCGCCAGCTGGCCATGCTGGGCTGCGACGAAATTCAGGGCTATCTGCTCAGCCAGCCCGTGCCTGCCGAGGTGTTCGAAGAGCGCTTCCTGCGGCCTGCGGGCCAGGAGTGAATGCTATTGATTGAATAGCTTGCAGCGCTTGATGGATGGGCGCTACAGCCACTTTTCATTCAAAAATCCGGATGAACCCGGGCCGCAGGGCCGAGGGTGGTTTGACGAGAAGGGTGAACCATGACAAACTAGTCAAATGACTAGTTTGATGGAGACCGCTATGCACACATGGCCCGTTCAGGATGCGAAGGCACGGTTCAGCGAATTCCTGGATGCCTGCCTTAAGGAAGGCCCGCAGATGGTGACCCGGCGCGGCGCCGAGACCGCCGTGCTGGTGCCCGCGCAAGAGTGGCGGCGCCTGCAATCCGCGGCGCGGCCATCGTTGAAGCAACTGCTGCTTTCCGACCAGGCGCGCAGCGGCATGATCGTGCCGGAGCGCGGGCAGGCCAGGCGCCGCCCTGTGGAGCCCATGGCGTGACCGATGCCGGCATGGCGCCCATGTACCTGCTCGACACCAACATCGTTTCCGAACTGCGCAAGCCGCGCCCGCACGGCGCCGTGGTGGCCTGGCTGGAATCGGTCGATGACGCCCAACTGCACCTGTCCGCCGTGACCCTGGGCGAGATACAGGCGGGCATTGAATTGACCCGGGAGCAGGACGCTCGCAAGGCCCACGAGATCGAGGCCTGGCTGGAACTGGTGGCCGGCGCCTACAACGTCCTGCCGATGGATGCGCCCACCTTCCGGGCATGGGCGCGGCTGATGCACAGGAAGTCCGACACGCTCTACGAAGACGCCATGATCGCCGCGACGGCCAAAGTGCATGGGTTGACCGTGGTCACCCGCAACGTGGCGAACTTCAAGGCGCTGGGGTTCGAGGTCTTCAATCCGTTTGCCGCTGCGTAGGCT
>DAIQRN010000129.1:0-6907 GCA_036786185.1 Acidovorax sp.
ACAGCATGGTGCCGCCCACCAGCAGGGGCAGCGCGCCGCGTGCGCGGATCTCGCCAATGAGGCGCTGCGCGTCGTGCACGAACTCGGCTGCGCTGTAGGCCTGCAGTGGGTCGCGGATGTCGATGAGGTGGTGCGGAGCGCTGGCCAGTTCCTCGGCCGTGGGCTTGGCGGTGCCGATGTCCATGCCGCGATAGACCAGGGCCGAGTCCACGCTGATGATTTCCACCGGCCTCCCTTGCCGCCCCAGCACGGCGGCCAGCGCGAGCGCGCCCGCCGTCTTGCCCGAGGCCGTGGGCCCTGCCAGCGCGATGGCGGGCAGTGCGGGGGCCGTGGCGTCAGGCGGGGTCACGCGCTGCCCCGAACTTTTGCACCAGCGTCCAGGAGATCAACGCCAGCACCACCGACCAGAACCAGATGCCGTGGACCAGCGGCCACAACGTGCCGTCGAGCTGCGTGCCCAGCCAGCCGCCAATGGCAAAGGCCGTCAGCATCATCATGAAACCGTTGAGTGCCGAAGCCACGCCCGCCGCCTGCGGAAACGGCCCCACGGCCCCGCTTTGCCCACAGGGCTGGTGAATGCCGTGGCCCAGCATGAACAGGTAGAAGGGCAGCGTCAGCGCCCAGGGCTGGTGCCAGCCCATCCAGGCCACCAGGGCCATCAGCGTGCCGCCTGCAATGCTCAAGGCCCCTGCAATCTTCACTGTGCGCAGCAGGCCCAAGCGGGCCAGCAGGCTGCGGCACAGGAAGGTGCCGATGAAATAGGCCAGGCCGGTGGAGGCCATGTACGCTCCGTACACCGTGCGCGCAAGGCCCAGCACGTCGATATAGACAAAGGACGATGCCGCCAGAAAGGTGAAAAGCCCGCCATACGTGGCCGTGGTCTGCAGCGAAAACGCCCAGAACGTGGGGTGGCGCAGCACCTGCGCCCAGGTGGCTAGCAGCACGCGCGGTTGCAGCGCCTGGGGATTGCGCCGCGCCAGTGTCTCGGGCATGCGCAGGGCGACCAGGGTCAGCGTGATGACGGCGTACACCGTGAGCGCCAGCAGCGCCGCGCGCCAGCTCAACCAGGTGCTGAGCAGCCCGCCCAGGGGCGCGCAGATGCAGGCCACCACGCCCAGCCCCGTGAGCGCCTTGGACATGGCGCGCGCGCCTTCCAGCGGCTGGTACAGGTCGCGCACGATGGCGCGGGCACACATCACCACAGCGCCCATGGCAGCGCCCTGGGCCACGCGCCAGGCGATCAGCAGAGCCATGCTGGGCGCGAACGCGCTGCCCAGCGAGGCCACGGTGTAAATGGAAAGACTTGCCAGCAGGATGGGGCGGCGGCCAAAGCGGTCCGACAGCGGCCCCCACACCATTTGCGAGCAGCCAAACGCCAGCAGCAGGCCGCTGAGCGTGAGCTGCGCCGCAGCCAGCGGCGCCCCCAGGCTGTGTGTGAGCGCGGGCAGCGCGGGCAGGTACAGGTCGGTGGTGACGGGCTGCAGGGACAGCAGCAGCGCCAGCACCACAATGGCCAGGCCGGGCGCGATGGGCTTGGAAGCCGCGGCGGGCAAGGCGGTAGCGGAAGAGGCAGACATATCCGTCTGAGCGTACCAGACAGAGAACAGCGTGAAGGAGGTGAAGGGCGCGAAAAAAGGGGGGCTAAGAGCCCCCCGCCAGATTTACACCACGCCCTGGGCAATCATCGCGTCGGCTACCTTCACGAAGCCGGCGATGTTGGCACCGTCGATGTAGCTCACGCTGCCATCGGCGCGCTGGCCGTACTTCAGGCAGGCGGCGTGGATGCCCTGCATGATCATCAGCAAGCGGTGGTCCACCTCTTCGGCGGTCCAGTTCAGGCGCATGGCGTTCTGGCTCATTTCCAGGCCCGAGGTGGCCACGCCACCGGCGTTGCTGGCCTTGCCGGGCGCATACAGCACGCCTGCGGTCTCGAAGGCCTTGGCAGCCTCGATGGTCGAGGGCATGTTGGCGCCTTCGGCCACGCAGATGACGCCGTTCTTGATCAGCGTCTTGGCGTCGTTTGCGTCCAGTTCGTTCTGCGTGGCGCAGGGCAGGGCCACGTCCACCTTGACGTGCCAGGGGCGCACGCCGGCCTCGAACTTCACGCCGGTGCGCTGGGCATAGTCGCTCACGCGGCCGTAGTGGTGGTTCTTCACGTCCATCAGGATGGCCAGCTTCTCGGCGGTGAAGCCGTCCTCGTCGATGATGGTGCCGCTCGAATCCGACACGGTGATGACCTTGGCGCCCAACTGCATGGCCTTTTCGACCGCGTATTGCGCCACGTTGCCCGAGCCCGAGACGGAGACGCGCAGGCCGTCGAACGACTTGCCGCGCGTCTTGAGCATTTCATCGGCGAAATAGACCGTGCCATAGCCCGTGGCTTCGGGGCGAATCAGCGAGCCGCCGAACGACAGACCCTTGCCGGTGAAGACGCTGGCGGAGCTGTTGGCAAGCTTCTTGTACATGCCGGCCATGTAGCCCACCTCGCGGCCACCCACGCCGATATCGCCTGCGGGCACGTCCGTGTCGGGGCCCACGTGGCGGAACAGCTCCGTCACGAAGGCCTGGCAAAAGCGCATGACTTCGCTAGGGCTCTTGCCCTTGGGGTCAAAGTCGCTGCCGCCCTTGCCGCCGCCCATGGGCAGCGTGGTCAGCGCATTCTTGAAGGTCTGCTCGAAAGCCAGGAACTTGAGCACCGACAGGGTCACCGAGGGGTGAAAGCGCAGGCCACCCTTGTAGGGGCCGATGGCCATGCTGTGCTGAATGCGGTAGCCCCGGTTGACCTGCACCGTGCCGTGGTCATCCACCCACGAGACGCGGAACATGACCGTGCGCTCGGGCTCCACCAGGCGCTCCAGCAGGCCGTGCTCGGCATAGCGGGGGTGTTTCTCAATGAAGGGCCACAGGCTTTCCATGACTTCGGTCACGGCTTGCAGGAATTCGGGCTGGCCGGGGTTGCGTTGGGCAACGTGCTCAAGGAACTGGCCTACGGATGCGTACTTCATGGTGGAAACGGGCTTTCTTCTGCTGAATGGAACGGGTCATTGCGGCAATGCAGCATGGGATTATGCCAAACCTGCATGGTGTTATGCACCAACCTGGGATGGGGCGGTTCCGGATTGGTGCAATTGCACACACCTGACCTCCTGCTTTTGGTGCACGCTGGCGCGGGTGCTGGGTGTCATGGCGTTGTCATGGCGCGCCGACACAGTTTCTGGCTTTACAACACGAAGGACGAGGAGAAAGACATGCAACCCTTTGGTGCAAGACTGAGTCTGCTGGCCTGCGCGGCCCTGCTGGCGGCCTGCGGCGGAAACGGCGACGACAACCCCCGCTACCCCACCCTGACCGGCGACAAGCCCCTGGTCATCGGCCACCGCGGCGCGGCCGGCTACCTGCCTGACCACACGCTGGAGGGCTACAAGCGCGCCATTGAGATGGGGGCGGACTTCATTGAGCCCGACCTGGTTGCCACCAAGGACGGCGTGCTGGTAGCCCGCCACGAGCCCAACATCACCGGCACCACCGACGTTGCCACCCGCCCTGAATTTGCCGGCCGCAAGACCAAAAAAGTGGTTGATGGCGTTGAAGAAGAGGGCTGGTTTGCCAGCGACTTCACCCTGGCCGAGATCAAGACCCTGCGCGCCATCCAGCCCCTGGCCGATCGTGATCCCTCGCACAACGGCAAGTACCAGATCCCCACGCTGCAAGAGGTGCTGGACCTCGCTAAGACCGAAGGCGCCAAGGTCGGGCGCACCGTGGGCGTCTATCCCGAGACCAAGCACCCCACCTACCACGTCAACCTGGGCCTGCCGCTGGAAGACCGTCTGCTTGCCATCCTGGCCCAATACGGCTACACCACCAAGGCCTCGCCCGTCATCGTGCAGTCATTCGAGGTCGCCAATCTCAAATACTTGCGCACCAAGACCCAGATCCGCCTGGTGCAGTTGGTGGACGCCGACGGCGTGAATCCTGACGGCAGCATGTCGCTGGTGGCTCCCTATGACAAACCCTACGACTTTGCCGTGGCCGGCGACGCCCGCACCTTCGCCAGCCTGCTGACCGCCAACGGCCTCAAGGAAGTCAAGACCTACGCCGACGGCATCGGCCCCTGGAAGCCCTACCTGATCCCCTCCAGGCAGGTGGACGCCAACAACGACGGCAAGGCCGATGACCTCAACAGCGACGGCATCATCGACGAGCGCGACCGCGTGATGATGGCCCCCACCGACGTGCTCAAGAACGCCCATGCCGTGGGCCTGATGGTGCACCCCTACACCTTCCGCAGCGAGGCCAAGCGCCTGGCATCCAACTTCAAGGGCGACCCGAAGGCCGAGTACCGGCTGTTCTACGAACTGGGCGTGGACGGCGTGTTTGCTGACTTCCCGGACCACGCGAAGGCGGCACGGGACGATTGATCCCTGCATGGGCCTGCAGGCATCTGCAGGCCTGTAGGCGCGCCACTCTCCATGACAAGATGTGGTGGTGCGTCCGCGCAGCCTCAGATCGTGTTCACGATCTCAGAGTCGTTCAGCCACCCAGTCGCACCAGTCGGCCACGGCAGCATCGGCGGGGGTGGCGCGGGCGTTCAGCTGGGGCCAGCGACGGTGGCAGGCGTTCAAAATGGTTTTGAGCTGCCACAGGCCTTCGCCACCCACCATGGAGACTTCGGCCAGGCCCACGGCGTCGCCCTGCAGCTGGGCCAGCAACTCGCCATGCTGCTGCGGGTGGGAGCCCGCCTCGGCCAGGGCTTTTTCCAGAGCCAGCAGGCGGGCATCGGTGAAGGCGAAAGCGCTGTCCGGTGGCACTTTGGCCAGATCGGGAGCACTGGTTTTGATCTGACCCCAGCGGGCAAAGGCGTCGGCCAGCAGCTCAATCTGGCGGGATGCATCGTTGCCCAGCGGCATCAGCGCCGACTCGCGGGCCACCTCTTCCTGCAGCAGGGGCAGGATGTGGGCCACCAGGCTCGACGGGAATTTGCGATGGCTCAGGCGTAGCATGAGGGACAGGCGCTGCGCGGGCATGTCATCGTATTTGTCAAAGAACGCCGTGATCACCTCGGCCAGCAGCAGGATGCGGCCCATGGGGGTAATGCTGGCGCCGGTGATGCCGCGCGGGTAACCACTGCCATCCATGCGCTCGTGGTGCTCCAGCACGGCAACTTCCACGGCCTTGGGGTAGGTCTGGGCGTCGCGCACCATGAGCATGGCCGTGATTGGGTGCGCTGTCAGGTGATTGCGCGGGGCGCCGGTGATTTTGTGATCGGGGTCGTTCCAGGCTGAGCCCATGTGCAGCATGCCCACATCATGCAGCAGCGCGGCGGCCGCCAGCGGGGTGCAGTCGCGCTCGCTCCAATCGCTTTTAATGCCCAGGAACACGGACACGAGCATCATTTGCAGGCTGTGCTGAAAAAGGTCGGGCCACTGCTCGCGCATCACCGTGAGCTTGCAGGCCATGGGCGCAGGCAAGGGCAGGGAGCGCAGCGGGGCCAGCAGACGGCCGGCCGACGCACCCAAAGCCTCGGCCAGCAGGCTGGGCAGTGGGTACTGCGCGACCAGCGCCTGGCTGGCCGCGACCAAGGCGGGCGCATTCACGGGGTTTTCGACCGACAGGTGCTGGTCAATGGGCTCGCGCAATTTGTGCTGAACCAGGCGTTCGTACAGACGGCTGTCGATGCGCGCGCCTTTTTCTACCAGCTTGATGCCGCTGGCCGTGTAGATGGCGGCGTCGGTGACCACGGCGCGCCGATCGGCCATGTCCGTCAGGGCGCGCAAGTAGTGCTGCGAGCCATCGGCGGCCTGAAGGTCAGCGGGAGGGGGGGTATCGGTCATGCAAAGGCGTTGGTGGTGCGCATGCAGGGCAGGTGCGGAGTCGATTGGTAGTTTACCAGGTCAAGGTCAGCGCCCGCGCAGGAACCGCGCGTCCAGCTCTTTCATGCTGAGCTGGCGCCACGTCGGCCGCCCATGGTTGCACTGGTCGCTGCGGTCGGTGGTTTCCATTTGCCTCAGCAGAGCGTTCATCTCGTCGATGGTGAGCTTGCGGTTGGCGCGCACTGCGCCGTGGCAGGCCATGGTGCCCAGGATCTCGTTGCGGGCGCGCTGCACCACGGTGGTGGCGTCGTGCGCGGCCAGTTCGGCCAGGACGCTGCGGGCCAGCTCCACGGCGTCGCCAAAACCAGAGGCTGTGGCCAGCGTGGTGGGCACGGCGCGCACGGCCAGGGTTTTGGGGGAGAAGGGCACGACCTCCAGGCCCAGCGTGGCCAGCACTTCGGCGGACTCTTCGGCCGTGGCGACTTCTTGCGGGGTGGCGGCGAAGGTGGCGGGGATGAGCAGGGGCTGGCTGGCAATGCGCGCGCCGCTGTCCACCTGGGCCTTCAGGCGCTCATAGACGATGCGTTCGTGCGCGGCGTGCATATCGACAATGACCAGGCCCTGAGCGTTCTCGGCCAGGATATAGACGCCGTGGATTTGGGCCACCGCGCGGCCCAGAGGCCAAGCGACCTCAGTGCCTTCGCGGCCCAGAGGCCAAGCGGCCTCGGTGCCTTCGCGGCCCAGGGGCTGGGCCAGGGCTTCTGCGGGCTGCGGTGCGGGGGCGGCTGCCCAGGCGATGGGGGCCGTTTCAGCGGGTGGGGCTGCCGGGGCGGCAGTTTGCGCGGGCTGCCACAGGGCCTGCAGGTCGCTGACCTTGTGACCGGCGCGATCATCAAATTTGATAGCTGCTTGCGCTTGCCACATCTGTGCTAGAGGCTGTTTTGGCTTGAAATCCTCCGTGGCCGCCTCCGCAGGCGCGGGCGTCGCTGCTGCAGCCGCCAGTGCTGCGGCGCGCGGCGCGGCCAGGGCGTTTTCTACCGCGTGGCGCACGGCCTGGTGCACCTCGCGGCTGTCGCGAAAGCGCACCTCGATCTTGG
>DAIQRN010000130.1:0-6904 GCA_036786185.1 Acidovorax sp.
ACACCAGCTTTTCAAACAGGCTTACATCCTGTTCGTTCTTGAGCAGCGCGCCCACCAGTGGGGGCACGGCCACCTTGTTGTCTGCGCTTTGCAGGGCAGTGAGCGGAATGTCTTCGGCCACCAGCAGCTTGAGCCAGTCGAGCAGTTCGGAGGTGGAGGGCTTTTTCTTCAGGCCGGGCAGGTTGCGCACGTCATAGAACGTCTTCATCGCCACGGTGAGCAGCTCACTCTTGAGCGTGGGGAAGTGCACGTTGATGATCTGCCGCATGGTGTCGGCTTCGGGGAACTTGATGAAGTGGAAGAAGCAGCGGCGCAGGAAGGCGTCGGGCAGTTCCTTTTCGTTGTTGGAGGTGATGAACACCAGCGGGCGGTGCTTGGCCTTGATGAGCTCGCGGGTCTCGTAGCAGTAGAACTCCATGCGGTCGATCTCGCGCAGCAGGTCGTTGGGGAACTCGATGTCGGCCTTGTCGATCTCGTCGATCAGCAGCGCCACGGGGCGGTCGGCCGTGAAGGCTTGCCACAGCACGCCCTGCACGATGTAGTTGCGGATGTCCTTCACGCGCTCGGCGCTGTCGCCGTCATTGAGCTGACTATCGCGCAGGCGGCTTACCGCGTCATATTCATACAGGCCCTGCTGCGCCTTGGTGGTGGACTTGATGTGCCACTGCAGCAGGGGCATGTCCAGGGCTTGCGCCACCTCCTCGGCCAGCATGGTCTTGCCCGTGCCGGGTTCGCCCTTGATGAGCAGTGGGCGTTGCAGGGTGATGGCCGCGTTCACGGCCAGCATCAGGTCCTGGGTGGCGACATAGTTCTGAGAACCTTGAAATTTCATGAGGGAAATCACTGGATCGTTGATGGATGGGGCTTGACATGCGCTGGCTATAATCGGCGGTTGATCAGAGCCAAGAGCTGAACTTCCACGAGATTGTGCGCGCAAAATGAACAAAACGTTGACCACGCTATTTGCCCTGGCTGTCGCTTCCGTGACCGCCATCTCTCATGCCCAGGAAGCCAAAGGCGACGTGGAAGCCGGTAAACAAAAAATCGCCATGTGCATTGGCTGCCATGGCATCCCTGGCTACCAGGCAAGTTTCCCTGAAGTCCACAAGGTACCCATGATCTCGGGCCAGAGCGGCAAGTACATCGCTGCAGCCTTGGTGGCCTACCAGAAGGGTGAGCGCAAGCACCCCACCATGCGCGGCATTTCCGAGTCGCTGTCCGAGCAGGACATCGCCGACGTGTCGGCCTACTACGAACAACATGGCAAGACCGGCGCCGAGCTGCCCGCCAAGCCCAGCCGCGAGCCCAGCGTGCAAGTGGCCGCGCTGCTGCAAAAGGGCGCCTGCGTGTCCTGCCATGGCGACAACTTCGCCAAGCCCATCGATCCTTCGTACCCCAAGATCGCAGGCCAGCACGCTGACTACCTGTTCGTGGCCCTCAAGTCCTACAAGGTCGAGAAGAACGCCAATCTGGGCCGCAGCAACGCCATCATGGGCGGCATCGCCAAGCAATTCACCAACGCCGAGCTGAAGGCCCTGTCGGGCTACATCAGCGGGCTGGATGGCGACCTGCACACCGTGCCGCAGTCGAGTTTTCGCTGAAAATACCCGCATCCCCTGACAAAAGCCCGCATCAGCGGGCTTTTTGCTATCTGGTACGGGGCGCAGGGGTTTTGTTGACAAGACAGTAGGGCTTTTTTATAATGCGGGAATGCGTTCTTTGATGTCAACCCCCTGCATCCACGGCGGCCTGCCCGCCTGGGGCACCACGCCGTCGGCACGCGCCGCGCAAAGGATGGGTGTTCTGAGACCAACTGCGCCGGCCGCAGATTTCTAGGCCCGGCGGCTCTTCCCTTTCTTTCACAGCGTCGTCACTTCACCGCCGGGCCTGCTTGCAGGCAGCCTGCGCGTGCTCCATGCCGCGCCAGCGCTGCCACGCTGATGCCCCATGCACTGCAGTGCCCCTGTGCATGGGCGCACAGATGGCGCGCTCGCCCGGCGCTCTTGCGCCGGTGTCTCACACGCTTGACCGGGAAGTTTCATGCACCTCCAGACCATCGTCGCATTCACTGATTTTTCTGCCTCCGCCGAACACGCGCTGGACCGCGCGGCACTGGTGGCCGCCAGCCACGGCGCGCGCCTGCGCATTGTCTATAGCACCCACACGCCGGACCCCCGGTTTGTGGACCCCTACGCACGGCTGGAGCAGCGTGCGCGGCAACTGGCCCGGCGCCATGGCGTGACCGTGGTGGCCCAGGACCTGGGCTCTGGCGACGTGGTGGAGGACGCGCTGGCCGCCGCCGCGGGCGCGGACCTGCTGGTGCTGGACCGGCGCATGCCCCAGGGCTGGCGCGCCCTGCTGCGCGGATCGGTGCTCACGCGCATCCTGCGCAGCAGCCCCTGCCCGGTGCTGGTGGTGCAGCGCGCGCCGCAGGGGTCCTACCAGCGCAAGCTGGTGGCTGTGGACTTTTCGGACACCTCGATGGCGCTGGTGCGCTATGCCGGTGGACTCGAGGCCGAGGCCCAGCTGCAGCTGTACCACGCGGTGGACCTGCGGGACGAGGCCAAGCTGCGCAGCGCCGAGGCATCGGTGCAGGCCGTGCAGGCCTATCGCTCCAAGCTGCTGACCCGGGCCGCAGGCCGCATGCTGCCCCTGACCAGCGCCTACGACGCGCGCCGCAACCGCGTGGCCACCGCCATTGGTGCGGGCGACCCGGCGCGTGAGCTGGCCGTGCATCACGAGGCCACCGGGGCCGACCTGATTGCCGTGGGCTACACGCGCCGCCCGGCGCTGATCGAATGGTTGGTGGGCACGGTGGCGGGGCGCGTGGTGCAGTCCGTGCAGTGCGACGTGCTGGTGTTCCCCAGCCACTATGCCCAGCCTCCGGGCACGGCGGCGCGCTCGGGCCCTGCGGTGCGCGGACTGTCCGCCTGACGGCGTCCGGCGCTCCGATTCAGTCGCGCGTGGCGCGCCGCTGCACGCAGGCGATGTAGGCGTCGCCGTCGGGCGGGCGGCCTGCGCGCTGGCTCTCCCACAGCATCTCGCCCAGGCATTCCATGGCGGCGTGGTGGGCGTCGTGCAGCGAATCGAGCCGCGCCGTCAGCAACTCCACCGCCTGGCGGATGCCGCGCGGCTGGTCGATGCTGCATTGCTCGCTGATCGACAGATGCATGGACAGATGCAAGAAGGGGTTGGTCTGGCCGGGTGTCTCGTCGTAGTTGCGCGCCACGGCGACGTCGGTGTCGGCCAGGTCGGCGTGGTACTCGGGGTGCTCGGCGATCCACAGGCTGGCCAGCGTTTCGATGGCTTCCATGGGGGCGCCGCTTTGCGTCTTGGCGTGCACGCCGCAGAGAAAGCGGCGCACATCGGCTTGGGAAGGGCTGAACATGGCGGGAGAGTAGCACGCAGGCTGTGGGCGCACGGTGTGCAAGGACGATCCTGGATGTGCCAGCCTCCTTTGCGCTACGCGCGGCTGCGGTGGTGTCCTACGCGTGTTCTGGCGGCAGCACCCTACATTGGCGCTGTGCAGAAAGAGCCCGCCGCCGCGCACCGTGCAAGGGGTCGTGGCGGGCTTGCTGGAGCCGGGTCCGCTCTGCCCGCTTTCATAAACAACCCGGCCATTGGGAGATGCGTCATGACTGCAATGCGAATCGTGGGTGTGCTGCTGTTGGTGCTGGGTTTGACAGGCTTCCTGACCGGTGGGTTCAGCTTCACCAAGGACACCACGCAGGCCAAGCTGGGTCCGCTGGAGTTGACGGTCAAGGAAAAGGAGACCATCAATGTGCCCCAGTGGCTGAGCCTGGGCGCCATGGTGCTGGGGGGCGTGGTGCTGGTGTTGGGTTTCCGCAAGCACTGAGCTTCACTGACACATCACGCCTCCTTGGCCGGCTGAGGGCTGGGTGTTGCGTGTCGGATTGTCAGCCGTGCGGAGTGCCCATCATGCGTGAGATGGTCCGGGCTGCGCCCAGTAGCGCGGGCAGCAGAGTGTCCTGCATCATGGCCGCGCTGGTGCGGTTGGCCTGGCCACTGATGTTGAGCGCGGCCACGGTACGTCCCGCCCGGTCGGTCAGTGGTGCTGCGATTGAAATCAGCCCTTCTTCCAGTTCCTGGTTGACCAGGCACCAACCTTGTTGGCGTGCCTCGCGAATGCGTGCGAGCAGCGTCGGCAGGTCGATGGCGGTGTGCTCCGTGAAGCGCGTGGCGGACTGTTGCGCCAGGCGCGCCTGCAGCTCGTCGTCGGGCAGCCCCGCCAGCAGTACCCGGCCCATCGATGTCCAGGGTGCGGGCAGGCGCGAGCCCACGCCCAGGTTGGTGCGCATGATTTTGTGCGTGGGCACGCGCAGCACGTACACGATGTCCAGGCCGTCGAGCACGGCGGCCGATGACGACTCGCGCACCTCTGCTACCAGGTCTTCCATCACCGGCTCGGCCAGGTTCCAGATGGGCAGTGACGACAGGTAGGCAAAGCCCAGGTCCAGGATGCGCGGGCTCAGGCGAAAGAGCTTGCCGTCCACCTCCACGTAGCCCAGCGTTTGCAGCGTGAGCAGGATGCGCCGCGCACCGGCCCGCGTAAGGCCGGTGCGTGTGGCCACCTCGCTCAGCGTCTGTTGTGGCGCGTGGGCGCTGAACGAGCGGATGACTTCCAGTCCCCGGGCGAACGACTGCACATAGCTGTCGCCGGGCCGGGGGGCTTTGTCGGGGGCGGAAGGTTCGGAGCGCACGGGAGCCCTTCTATAATTCTTGGAGCGAACTTTTGTTCTTTATGCGAACAAATTCTAGGCTGAATTGCCGCCACCCGTCTGGCGGACTGGATCGCCCAGGCTCTTGCATTCCATCATCCACATCTATTCATCCCTTCACGAGGAGACAAACCCATGGCCACACTGCCCCAAGCCTTCATTTGCGACGCCGTTCGCACCCCCTTTGGCCGCTACGGCGGCGCCTTGAGCAGCGTGCGCACCGACGACCTGGGCGCCATCCCCATCCGCGCGCTGATGGAGCGCAACCCGGGCGTGGACTGGGCCGCCGTCACCGACGTGCTCTACGGCTGCGCCAACCAGGCCGGCGAGGACAACCGCAACGTGGCCCGCATGGTGGCGCTGCTGGCGGGGCTGCCTGTTGACGTGCCTGGACGCCGTGGGCACGGCGGCGCGCGCCATCAAGGCGGGCGAGGCGGGTCTGGTGATCGCGGGCGGCGTGGAGAGCATGAGCCGCGCGCCCTTCGTGATGCCCAAGGCAGAAAGCGCCTTCAGCCGCAGCAACGCCGTGTACGACACGACGATCGGCTGGCGCTTCATCAACAAGCTGATGAAGGAAAAGTACGGCGTCGATTCGATGCCCGAGACCGCCGAGAACGTGGCCACCGACTTCGGCATCGAACGCGAGGCGCAGGACCGTATGGCCCTGCGCAGCCAGCTCAACGCCGTGGCCGCGCAGAAGGCCGGCCACCTCGCGCGCGAGATCGTGCCCGTGACCATCCCGCAGAAGAAGGGCGATGCCATCGTCGTCAGCCAGGACGAGCACCCGCGCGAAACCAGCCTCGAAGCGCTGGCCAGGCTCAAGGGCGTGGTGCGGCCCGACGGCACGGTGACGGCCGGCAACGCATCGGGCGTGAACGACGGCGCCTGCGCCCTGCTGCTGGCCGACGAGGCCAGCGCCGCCCAATACGGCCTCAAGCCCCGCGCCCGCGTGGTCGGCATGGCCGTCGCCGGCGTGGCGCCGCGCATCATGGGCTTCGGCCCCACGCCCGCCACGCAGAAGGTGCTGGCGCAGACGGGCCTGACCATCGACCACATGGACGTGATCGAACTCAACGAGGCCTTCGCCGCCCAGGGCCTGGCCGTGCTGCGCGCGCTGGGCCTCGCGGACGACGACGCGCGCGTCAATGCCTGGGGCGGCGCCATCGCCCTGGGCCACCCGCTGGGCGCCAGCGGCGCGCGCTTGGTCACCACGGCCGTCAACCGCCTGCACGAGCACGCCGGAAGGTACGCGCTGTGCACCATGTGCATCGGCGTGGGCCAGGGCATCGCGGTGATCCTGGAACGCGTGTGAGCGCATAGCTACCCTATTGATAGCTGCTCGCGCTTGCTGGACGGGCGCTGGAGGCCGATTTGGCCTGTAAGTCAGGGCCAGTACCGGCTACTCGATGGCGCCCGGCGGCGCCACCGGCCCGATCTTGAACACCCCGCTGACGCGCGCGCAGGGCACGCCGTCGGCCGTGACCAGCCCCTGCGCGAACACCAGCGAGCGTGTGATGCGCAGCGGCTCGGCCTCGCCCTGCACCCAGGCGCCCAGCGGGGCGGGGGCCAGGTAGTCGATCTGCAGGCTGATGGTGGGCAGGAAGCGGTCGGCCACCTCGGCGCTCTTGCGGTGCGCCGTCAGCGGCAGCAGCATGTCGCAGAAGGTGGCCATCATGCCGCCGTGCAGGTTGTTCATGGGGTTCACGTGGTGCGGCTCCACGCGGAAGCCGAAGGCCAGCGCCACGCCCTCACCCTCGCCCTTGCCGTCCCCCTGGCGCACGTACAGCGGCCCGTTGTGCTCGATGTAGGGGCCGCCCGCCGGCACGGGCACGAAGCCGGCGGGAACGGAGGCTGCCGCCGCCGTCACCGCGCCACCTCCTGCTCCACGTCGCTGGCGAAGCTGGCGCCGTGCAGCGCGCTCGTGGTGGCGCTGCCGCTGGCGCCGTCGAGCCAGCCGCTGTACACGGACTGGAAGTCGGCCACGATGCGGTCCAGCGGCATGTCGTCGAACGCGCCGCGCTGGTTCACGTATTCCATGTGGCGTTGGCCCGTCTTGTCGAAGGGGTGGTAGATGGAATCGTTCTCGCCGTCGAACTCCAGCGGCAGCAGGCCGAAGCGTTCGCACAGCTCAATGTTGAAGGCGGGCGTGGCCTTGACCCAGCGGC
>DAIQRN010000131.1:0-6891 GCA_036786185.1 Acidovorax sp.
AAGAACACGCAGGTCAGCATCAGCGCCATGGGCTCGGGCTTGTCCACCCACTGGCGGAAGTACTCCGCCCAGAGACTGTGGGGCTGGCGCCACTTGTCGATCATGGCCATGATGCCGCCGGGGCAGTGGATGTAGCCGCAGGCGGCCAGCCCGTCGCACACCAGGCGCGACAGGGCGCGAAAGTATTCGCCGTGCAGCGCCTCGTCATAGCGGTCGTCCAGCACCAGGCAGTTGTCCTGGTCGGACTTGGCGGTCTGCTCGCTGCGCGCCTGCGAGCCGGCGGCCACCCACACGTAGTCCACCGGGGGCGGGCCCAGCTGCGCCTCGGCCAGCTGGATGAGCCGCACGGTGAGCGCGTCCGTGATGGTGGTGACGATGTGGCCGGTGCTGTAGGCGCTGGCGTCGGCCGCCGCCAGGTGCTGCTGCAGCAGCTTGACCTTGGCGCTGGCGCGAACCAGCCCGTCCAGGGCCGTCTGCTTGTACACATCGCCCGCCAGATAGACGGCCGAGGAGCTGTGCTGCTCGGTCAGGTCGGTGGCGGTGATCATGCCGATGACCCGGTCGCCGTCCATCACCGGAACATGGTGCACGTTGTGGCGGGCCATCAGCAGCAGGGCGTCAAACGCCGGGCTCTGCGCCTGCAGCGTCAGGGGAGCCAGCGTGGCAATGTCGGACATCGGGCGGTCGATGTCGAGGCCCTGCGCCACCACGCGGTTGCGCAGATCCCGGTCGGTCACCAGCCCGAACAGATGGCCCTGCTCCACCAGCAGCACCGAGGAAACACGCAGCTCGCGCATCTGCTGCGCCCCCGCGCGGATGCTGGTGTGGGGAGGCAACGCGATGGGGTCGCGCTTGATCAGCATGCGCACGGGCGAGTTCAGCAGGGTCAGCACGCCCTGGGAATCGCGTTCGGTCGTGACGAGCGATGCCGGGGCGGGCAGCGACGGAAAGTGGTAGGCCAGCGCAGCGTGGTCGCGGCACACCGCCGCGACGGCCGCCGGTTCCAGCCAGGCCACGATGCCGCCCGCGGCCACGGTGGCCTGCAAGGTGTTCAGGTGCTGCGAGGGTGTGGCGCCAAAGCCGAACATGTCGGCCGGGTGCAGGTGCACGAGGATGTCCAGGTCCGGGTCGGACAGGACCACCCCGCCCTCCACCACCAGGCCCAGCCGGCTGTGCAGGCGCCCCTGGGCCAGCAGCCGTTCGCCCTGCCGCATGGGCTCGACGCGCCACTGCGCGGCCAGGGACTGCAGCGCGCCCGTGTCCAGCTGGCCCCAGATGCGATGGCCGGCCAGCAGGGTCTGCAGGCGCGGGTGGAGATCAGTGGACGGTGTCATGGCATGGGTCCGTGCGAGCTGTGGCAGCGCCCATTGTTGCAGCCCCGCAGCGTGCGCGGGACAGGGTTGTCACCGGCCCCGGTCCCGAAGGGGGTCCGGTCGTTCGGGCCTGCCCGGCTTCTGAGCGCGGTACGGCCTGTCGGGCGCGTGGATGTCCACATTCCGGGTTTCGCGCAGCAGCAGGGTTCCGCACAGCGCCGTCAGTGCGGCAATCACGACGGGGTACCACAGCCCGCTGTAGATGTTGCCCGTCTGCGCGGCAATCGCGAACGACATGGGGGACAGCAGGCCGCCGAACCAGCCGTTGCCCAGGTGGTAGGGCAGGCTCATGGACGTGTAGCGGATGCGGGTCGGAAACAGCTCCACCAGCATGGCGGCCAGGGGGCCATAAACCATGGCCACCAGCACCATCAGGTAGCTGAGGATGGCAACCACCAGCGGCACGTGGATGCACTCGGGGTCGGCCTGCATGGGGTAACCGTACAGGACCAGCGCACGGTCCACCGCCTGGCGGAAGCTGGCGGCAGCGCGCCGGGCTTCGTCGGGCGACAGGCCCTGCGCAGGTGGCGCGGGGATGTCGGTGGCCCCGATGCGGATCACGACCTGCCCGGGAGGGCCCGTGGGGTCGGTCTGGTAGCTTACCGAGTAGGTGGCCAGGATGCGCTTGGCCATGTCACACGGGCTGGTGAACCGCGATGCGCCGGTGGGGTTGAACTGGAACGAGCAGCCCTGCGGGTCTGCCAACACCACCACGCTGATGCGGGCCTGGGCATCGACCAGCGCAGGATTGGCCGCCCAGGCCAGCGCCTTGAACGCCGGAAAATACGTGGCCGCCGCCAGCAAGCAGCCCAGCATGATGATGGGCTTGCGCCCCCACCGGTCGGACAGCGCGCCAAACACGATGAAGAACGGCATGCCGATCACAAGGGCGGCCGCCACCATGAGCTGCGCCGTGGTGGCATCCACCTGCAGCTGCTGCGTCAGAAAAAACAGCGCATAGAACTGCCCGGTGTACCAGACCACCGCCTGCCCCGCCGTGAGGCCCACCAGCGCCAGCAGCGCCACCCGCAGGTTCGCCCAGCGGCCGAAGGATTCGGACACCGGCGCCACCGAAGTACGCCCCTGGGCCTTCATGCGCCGGAATGCGGGCGACTCATCCAGCGACAGCCGTATCCACACCGACACCCCGAGCAGCACGATCGACACCAGAAACGGCATGCGCCAGCCCCACTGGGCGAAAGCGTCCTCCCCCACCAGCGTGCGCGTGCCCAGAATCACTAGCAACGACATCAGCAGCCCCAGCGTGGCCGTGGTCTGGATCCACGCCGTGTAGGCGCCGCGCCGTCCGTGCGGCGCATGCTCGGCCACGTAAATCGCAGCGCCCGTGTATTCACCGCCCATGGCCAGGCCCTGCAGCAGCCGCAGGCCGATCAGGATGACCGGCGCGGCCACGCCGATGCTGTCGTAGTTCGGCAGGATGCCCACGATGAACGTGGACAGCCCCATGATGAGCATGGTAACCAGGAAGGTGTATTTGCGCCCGATGATGTCGCCCAGCCACCCGAACAGCAGCGCCCCGAAAGGCCGCACGATGAAGCCCGCGGCAAACGCCAGCAACGCAAAGATGAAGGCCGAGCCCGCATCGAGCGGGCTGAAGAACTGCCGCGCAATGATGGCCGCCAGCGCCCCGTACAGGTAAAAGTCGTACCACTCGAACACGGTGCCGAGCGACGACGCGAAGACGACTTTTCTTTCCTCCCGCGTCATGGCGCGGGCGGGGGCGGCGTCGGCCATGGCGGTTTGTCTCCGGATAAGGGGGATCTGTTGTTGTGATCGGAGCCACCTCACCGGGCACGGGGCCCGGTGGTGCACACCGACGTCCGCCCATTCTTGAAGCGCTCACTGACCCTGTTCTGACAGCCGCGCACCGCAACCGCACACGCCACGGGCACAGCCTGCCAGTGCAGCGCGCACGCCACGCCCGGCAACGTGCAACGGTTGGCGCGTCAGCCCGCCCGAGGCGCCAGCCCGGAGGGCACGCGCGGCGCGCTGTCCCAGTCGCTGCCGGCAAACCAGGCGTCACCCTCCAGGTACGCGCGCAGCATGGGCAGGCCATCCAGCCCCCAGAACAGCTTGCCGTCCACCTCGAACGCGGGCACGCCAAACACGCCCGCGGCCTGCGCGGCCTCGGTGTTGGCGCGCAGCAGCGCCTTGGGCGCCTCGCTCGTGGTGTCCTGGCCCGGCCGCAGTTGCTCGGCCAGCAGCGCCGCCAGGTCCGCCAGGCGGGAGGCGTCCAGCGCGTCGTGTCCGCCCTGCCACACATGGCGCAGCACCGTGCCGGCCACGTAGCGGTTGATGTGGCCATCGTCGCTGCAGGCCAGCGCCGTGCGCAGCAGCGGCAGCGGGTTGAACGGGTGGCGTGCGGGCATCTGCAGCAACGTGCCCTGGGCATGGCCGAGCCAGGTCACATGGCGGTAGGTCCAGTCGCGCTTGGGGGCAATGCCTGCCGGGCCGGGGTTGGCATGCTGCTGCAGCAGCGCGCCCAGCAGCACCGGCCGGTAGGCCACGCTGTAGCTCAGGCCCTGCAGCGCTTCGGGCAGGCGCTCGAAAGCAAGCCAGGCGTAGGGCGACACGAAGTCGAGGTAGAAGGTGATGCGCTTCACGGGGAGGCCTCCGGGGCGTGTGCCGGCGGCTGCGGGATGCCGGCGCGGTCGAGCAGCTGGGTCCAGATGCCGCGGCGCAGACCGCCGTCGGCGCGCGACCAGAGGCGGATCTCGTCCAGCGTGCGAAAGCAGCCCAGGCAATGGCTGCGGTCCTCCGACATCCGGCACACCGAAATGCACGGCGACGGCACCGGCCCTATGCCTTGGGCATCAAAATGGCCCTCAGCGCTTAACTGGTAAGCGCGAGCAGCTAGCAATTCAGTAGCATTCATGGGGCAGGCTGCGCGACGGCATCCGCCGGCGGCGGGGGCGGCAGCACCACGTCCACCACCGGCGCACCGGTCAGGCGCTGCAGGTCGCTGGGGTGCAGGGGGAACACGCTGTGCGGGTGCCCGGCTGCGGCCCACACCACGTCAAAGCGCAGCAGGTCCTGGTCGATCAGCGTGACGGGCGGCGTGGCGTGCGCCACGGGCGAGACGCCGCCGATGGAAAAGCCGGTGCGCGACTTCACGAACTCCGCGTCCGCGCGGCCGATCTTGCCGCCCACATGCGCTTCGACCTTCTCCTCGTCCACGCGCCGGTCGCCCGATGTGACCACCAGCACGGCCACGTCGTCGCTTTTGCGCCGGAAGATGATGCTCTTGGCCACCTGCCCCACCAGAATGCCCAGCGCATCAGCGGCCTGCTGCGCAGTGCGCGCGGCATCGTCCAGCATCTGCGGCAGGTGCGGGTGGCCGAGCCGCTGCAGCTCGGCAGCCACGCGCTGTACGCCCTCGGGAAGATTTGCGGGAATTTTCTCCACGTGCATTCCAGTCTGTTCCTGATCAATGGGTACAAAAATTTTGCGCTCTTGGCAGCACCTCTGTGCAACGCCGGATGGACCTCGGCACCAGTCCGCTACAGGTCCGGCTTCGAACGCGCCTGCGCTCGGATCTCACGGACACCCCGGCCCAGTTTCGCTCGCAGCAAAGCTCTGAGCGACACGCCATCGGCGTACCCGACGGCAGCTGCCACACTCTCGATGCTGTCGGTGGTCGTCTCCAACAGGTGGACAGCATGCTGCAGCCGAAGGTTCTGAAAAAAGCCCAACGGTGTCTTCCCGGTGGCCGCCTTGATGCGTCGCGACAGGGTTCTGGCGCTCGAATGCACGCTGGATGCTGCGACGGCCAAATCAAAACCTTGGGACAGATGGGAACGAGACCACCGCTCGAACCTTTCAGCCAAGGGGTCCGAGTGCGCAAGATGATCAGGTATGACGAATGCAGCTTGAGAGGCACGTTTCTCCACCAACAAATAGCGTGCCGTCGTCGCAGCCAGCAAGGGGCTGCGGCCACTGATAAGGCTCAACGCCAGATCAACATGGGCCAACGCGGCACCCGCTGTGACAAACGGGTGGGACGTGACGAGCATTCGAGATTCTTCGAGGCCCACATCCTTGTACCGCTGCCTGAAGTGCGGCGCCAGCCACCATGACGTCGTGGCCCGGTGTCCCGCAAGAAGCCCCGCTTCGGCCAGCACAAATGTGGAGGTGCATGCGGCACCGATCAACGCATTGTCCTGCCGGTACTCGCGCAGCAGTCCCTGTGCGTTGCGAACGTCTTTGCTGCCGAGGGCTTCGATCAACTGCGCCGGCTGCTTTGCGCCCAGGGCCGGTACCACCGCCGCATCTGCACGGCCCAGCGTGGAAGGCGCTGCGCATGGGACCTTCAGGCCGTGGGCCGTACTGACATGCCGACGCGCACCCACCAAACATACTTCGAGCGGTTCAACCTTGACGCCGAGCGTCGGAATCAACTCATTCGCCAATGACAGCGTGTCGAGGATGGCCGTGAGGCCGACATCGAAGGCTCCGTCAATCACGAGTATGTGGATAGTCATGGCGAGAATGATATCAAACATGGCAATCACGCCACTGGCTCGCAGGCGCCAGGAATTCTAAAGTTCGGGCTCCCTCAACAACGTCTCACGACACTGGATTCCATATGACTTCGATGAAAAATGTAGCAGCAACTTTGGCCACATCCCTGGTGATGGCCAGTGGCGGACTTGCCGCCACGAGCGCACAAGCCGAAACCGCTGCCGAGAGCCGTTCCAAGGTAGGCCTCTGGGTTGTACTGAACGCCAAAGCGGGCAAAGAGGAAGCCGTGGCAAAGTTCCTGCTCGACGGCCGCGCCCTGGTGGGCAATGAACCAGCAACCAACACGTGGTACGCGATTCGCCTCACTCCAAGCCGATTCGCAATTTTTGATACCTTCCCCGACGATGCAGGCCGTGAAGCCCACCTCAGTGGCAAGGTGGCGGCAGCGCTGATGGCAAGCGCACCGGATCTGCTGCAGACCCCGCCCAGCATTGAGAAGATCGACGTCTTGGCCGTCAAGCTCCCTGCGGCGAAATAAGGTCTCCGGATTCGGCGTCAGTCGCACCGAATCCGCGCACCTCGGGTCCCAGGGCACAACGCTTTGGGACCCGAGCTGCAATCATGCAACTCTCTTGCTCAATATCGCCGTAGAGACACGCGAATTGGGCTTGCGGCCCAGAAAATCGCTGACAAACTTTCCCGCATCGATGAGCTTATCAAGATCGATGCCCGTCTCGATGCCCATGCCGTGCAGCATGTAGACCACGTCTTCCGTCGCCACGTTGCCGGTGGCGCCCTTGGCATAAGGGCAGCCGCCCAACCCAGCCACGGACGACTGGAAGTTCCACACGCCCATCTCCAGCGCGGCCAGCGTGTTGGACAGCGCCTGGCCGTAGGTGTCGTGGAAATGGCCCGAGACTTCATCCACGCCAAAGTGCTGCAAGGTCGCCTCGATGGCGCGTTGCACCTTGCGCGGCGTGCCCACGCCAATGGTGTCGGCCACATCCACCCGCTGTACGCCAATGCCCTTGAGCAG
>DAIQRN010000132.1:0-6887 GCA_036786185.1 Acidovorax sp.
CGCAGCGCACCGCCCGCTATGCCTACAGCGCCGCAGGCGACCGGCAAGCCGCCGATCTTGGCAAGTACCGGCAGCAGTGGGAGAAGCTGGAAGGGCGGGAGCCGCAGCGGCGGCAGGAGCAGGCCAAGGCGCGGAAGGTCGAGCGCGACAACTCGCCCGGCATGAGTCTTTAAATACTTGTTGCATGTAACTTGCGGGGCGCGTACAATGTTGCATGTAACTTAATTGGAGGCTTGGAAATGGCAACAGCACACGTTAATCAGCGGGTTCAGAAGCACCGCGATGCATTGCGCATGGCGGGGCTTCGTCCGGTTCAAATCTGGGTGCCAGATACGCGCCGCCCCGGCTTCGCGGAGGAGTGCCGCCGCCAATGCCTGCTTGTGGCTCAGGCCGACAGCGCAGACACCGCCATGCAGCAGTTCATGGATGAAGCCTTGGCAGACGTGGACGGCTGGACGGAATGATGCGCGGCGACCTTGTGACCATCGCCATGCAGGGCGACTTTGGCAAGCCACGGCCTGCGCTTGTGGTTCAGGCCAACCAGTTCAGCGAGCACGGCAGCGTTACCGTGCTGCCTGTCACCAGCACACTTGTTGCCGCGCCGTTGCTGCGCGTCACGGTTCAGCCGAGCGCAGAAAACGGCTTGCAGAAGCCATCACAGGTGATGGTGGACAAGGCCATGACGGTGAAGCGCGACAAGGTAGGGCCAGCCTTCGGACACATCGACGCGGATGCACTGGTGGAGGTTGAGCGTTGCTTGGCCGTGTTCTTGGGGATTGCGAAATGAAAACGGTCTACACCATTCCCGCGCCGGATTCCTTGGGCGCACAGATCGAGGTCTACGGCGAGCCGGAAAACGCTTGGTACGAGTGGCGCATCATCGACGGCGGGCGCACCGTGCGGGACACCGGCACGGAAGGCCACAGCGCCTTTCAGGGACGCCAGTACGGGACCGCTGGTATCAGCGACACACCGGCGGGGTGTTGCTGCCGGTTGAACTACAGGAGGCAAGCAAGCAGAACAGCGGAAAAGGGGGCAAGGGTTATGACTCAGCAGCGTATTAAACCGGCCTATGCCAAGTTCGACCCCGCCCATGTGTTTGACGGGCTTTTCGTCCCCACGAAGGGGAAGAAGCGCGGGCGACTGACAGGGGGGGCAACAGTTCCTTGGCGCAGTTCGAGGCAGCAACCATTTCTACGCATTTAGCGGGACTGCCAGTGCAACACTCATCCGTGAGGTACGCGATCGCTTGGCCCGCAACCTCGATGACCTACGCCGCCTTGTGCAAAAGCTGACCAGGCGCGGTGTGCGCATCGAGTTCGTCAAAGAATGCCTGACCTTCACCGGCGAGGATTCGCCGATGGCGAACTTGATGTTGTCGGTCATGGGCGCGTTCGCCGAGTTCGAGCGAGCATTGATCCGCGAGCGGCAGAGGGAAGGCATCGCGCTCGCCAAACAGCGCGGAGCTTACAGGGGCCGCAAGAAAGCGCTTTCGCCCGAACGCGCCGCTGAACTTCTGCAACGCGTCAAGGCCGGCGAACAAAAGGCAAAGCTGGCCCGTGAATTTGGCATCAGCCGCGAAACGTTGTACCAGTACCTGCGCGAAATTGGAGCTTAACGTGCTTTATTTCCCGTTTTCTGAGACGACCCCACCAAGGCCCGTGAAATCGCTGCAGCGAGGGCCGCTGCTGAGGCTGGTAGTCGCAGCTCTGCCGCAGCCGTCAAGGCGCAGGCAGAGATGGCCAAGCAGGCCGAACAATCCAAAGGAATGGGCCGCTGATGAAACTCTATGTGCTATCAGACCTTCATGCCGAATCTGCCGCCTTCCTGGCCGATCCTGCGGCCTTGGAAGAGGCTGATGTGGTCGTGCTGGCCGGTGATATTCACTGCGGTGAATACACCCCCTTTTGGGCCAGGAAAACCTTCGGCGACAAGCCCATCATTCTGGTCGCCGGTAACCACGAGTTCTACGACCGGCACTGGGAGCGTTGCTTGATGGACATGCGCAAGGCCGCACGCCAGTGTGGTGTCCATTTCCTGGAAAACGAAACCGTCACCATCGGCGGCGTGCAGTTCCTCGGTGCAACCTTCTGGACTGACTTTGAGCTGATGGGCGCTCGCGCTCAATCCATTGAGGCTGCCAAGCGGCTGATGGCTGACTATCGAATGATCAGTGGCTGCACACCTGAGCGCACGATCGAGCGTCATCAAGAGAGTCGTAGTTGGTTGGCCAATGAGCTGGCCAAGCCTGTCAGTGCGGCGCGCGTGGTGGTCACACACCATCACCCAAGCCCTCGGTCTTGTGCTGACGAGTACGAAGGCGAGCCAGCCAATGCGGCGTTTGGCTCAGCCCTCGGGCCAGAGTTTCTTGCGCAAACCCACCTTTGGATTCATGGCCATACCCACACTTCATTCGACTACCAGGAGTGCGGCTGCAGGGTTGTTTGCAACCCGCGCGGGTACTTGCGCAGGGGGGGGTATTTTGAGAACGCAAACTTCAACCAAGGGCTGCTGCTGTCAGTGGACGCTCTGGCTTGAATTTGTTAGTCTTTTGCGATATTTAAAAGGAGATCGGTGATGTCAATGGCGCGTGGAATGGCTGATGCGATGGTTTCTGGTCGTGCGGCGGCTGCAGAGAGCGATGCTGCTTTTGCAGCAAATAGAGCATCGATGGCTGAGGCCCGAGCCTCTGGTGCCCGCATTCGTGCCGCCCGCGCCGAGCAGGAAGCGGCCGGCTGGAAAGCTGAAGCTGAGCGAATGACTAAGCTCTGTGCAGAAAGGGCAGCAGACGCATCAGCGGGGCTTATCGTGATGAACGCTTTCATTAAGTACATGGAAACGATGCCTGTGCAGGAGCGGGAGAAACTGCGCCAGTTTGTTGCCCATGCATCTTTAAAGCGCATGCGCGAGCTTGACGCTGATGTAGAGTTTCGGAAAAGGAACCCCCTGTATCCATCGATTGAGACCTCATTCAAGGGCTTAGCAAAACAAAATGATTATCTGAAGATTGCATAAAAAAAGCGCCTTAGGCGCTTTTTTTATGAGGTTGACTGTGGGGGGTCATTCTGCAACCGCGTGGAACACGCCGGCTTCATCAACCCAGCCTTTTTGCCTGAGGCCTTGCCTGTTGTCGGTGCGAACAGCCTTGTTCGGGCAGTTTGGATCAAACGAGATGGTGACTGGATTGGCTGCAATGATCGCCTGCAGGGCAGCCGATTCCTTGGGCGATTTCACTACCTTGGCCAGCGATTCCAGCGGTGTCATTCCCATGGCGACCCCTTTAGTCGGAGGAAAAAAAGGCCCCCTGGTGCGCTTCCCCTGGGGGTCGCTGGACTCTCGCCGCAGCAAGCGTGGGGGCCGTTGTTGCACTCATTTTACGACCAGTGCTCAGATCATGGTTGGGGGCACCAGGGCAGTAGCTTGGCGATGTTGGTGGCATCGGCAAGGCCTCGGTGGTGGGCACCATCGAGCGGCAGACCCACCATCTGCAAGGCTCTGGCCATCCCCACCTCCTTGATTTTTCTGGACTTGGCAAACTGGCGCTTGAGGTTCACATGACTGAGCGCGGGCAGGGGTGATGCCACGCCGTGGCGCTGGCAGTCCCGCTGGATCTGCTTGTCATCGAACTTGCCCCAGCTTCCCCACACGGCAGCTGCAGGGTAGCGCTGAGCAAAGCTGGCCAGCTGCGCTGCTACCTCCGGGAACAGGGGGGCGGTGTCCACATCGGCCTGCCGGATGCCGGTGAGCGCCTGGCAAAAGGCGCTGAGCTGCGGGTGCAGGGTAGGGCGCACCAGCGATTCAAACGAGTCCAGTACCTCGCCCTCGGCCGTGGCCCACACGGCCCCGACCTCGATCACTTCCATGTCTTCGCCTGGCAGGCCGTCGCCTTCGTCGCAGGTGGCTTCCAGGTCGATGACCAAGATAGGTTTGGAGTGGTTTTTCATACAAAATTCTTTAAATGTGATTGTATAATTTTTATAAATCATGCACAATAAAAGCATCGTTTTTTTGTTCAAAAGAGGTCTTGTATGCAAACCATGACACTGGATCAGCTGCGCGCTGCTGCAAGTGCTGGCGGGGTTGCTGGCGTGACTCTGAAGGGGATGGGGGCGGGGTTCTTCATTGAGATAGATACCCGCAGCGGCCACGGCGTTGTGCTGTCCAAGGCGCGAGGCAGTGAGCCTCGCCGGTTCGGCAACCCCACATCGGCGCTGGCCTTGTTGCGCGAGTTGGGCATTGTGGTGTCCAAGCTGGACACGACCGCATGGGACCCCGAGCAGCGCGAGGTGACGGAGCATGGCCAAAAACGTGCTCAAACCATGCGTGACGCTCACGCTGCAGCTGCTCACACCAAATGGCTGGCCCAGTCGATCCAGGAGTCCATTGACGATCCGCAGCCGAGCGTTGCGCACGATGAGGTCATGGCCATGTTGGACAGTGAAATCGCAGAGCTGAGCAAGGCTGCTGCATGAGCTTCACCATCGTTTGGCGTCCCAAAGCAATTGCGAACTTGCGCAACATCGTGCGCTTTATCGGTCGTAGCAACCCGGAGCGGGCGAAGTCTTTTGGGCAGGAGTTGCGCGCGAAGGTGACGCCGCTTGCCGATCATCCTTTTCTTGGCAAACCCGGCAGACCGGGGCTGCCCGCTGGGACGCGCGAGCTGGTCGCGCACCGGAACTACATCTATTTTTACCGGGTGTCTGAGGCTCAGAAGATGGTTGAAATTCTGGCCCTGAAGCACGCTTCACAACAGGTGCCGTGAAGCGAAAAAAAAGGCCGGTGCTGTTAGCGCAGCGCCGGCCTTTGGGTGGTTTCCTAATGCAGCAAACAAAGTAGGTATAACCGTGAATAATTTTAGCAGGGTGCAGGCGGATATTCAAAAGCGAATTGCCGCAAATCAAGCAAGGGCGGCAGCGCAGATGCAGCACAGCGAAGGGCAGCAGGGGCTTTTTGTCAGCGGCGGCGAGGTGCCTTTGTCGGCGTCTGAGCAGGCGGCTGCAGAGCTGCCGAAGGAGCGCGCTGAGGGTGTGAAATGTGGTCGCTCGGTGCTGTTGCCCGCGCGCCATGTTGAGCGTGATTTCTTTCTGTGTGATGTTTTCGACTACGCGCTCAAGGACGATGGCGTTTCGATGGAAGCGCCGATTTTTTCGCTGGCCACCAAACCTGATTTGAGCGTTTGGCATTGGCGCAGCCAGGACGGCAGCCGTGAAGTCACTGTGACCCCTTCGGTGCAGGGGCGGGCCACGCAGTTCGACAAGGATGTGCTGATCTACGTGGTGTCGCAGATGACCGAAGCGCTGAACCGGGAGCGGCCCGATGCGAAAAACCGGACGGTGCGGTTTACCGTTTATGACTATTTGATCTCCACGAACAAGCCCACGGGGGGCAAGGAGTACCAGCGGATCGAGCTGGCCTTGGAGCGGCTGCGCGGCACCAGCATCAAGACCAATATCAAGACCGGTGGCCAGCGTGTGAAAGAAGGTTTCGGCCTGATCAATCGCTGGAAGATCGTGGAGAAGTCGCCCACCGATGAGCGAATGATCGCGGTGGAGGTGGAGCTTTCGGAGTGGCTTTTTAACGCCGTTCAGTCACATGAGGTGCTGACGTTGCACCCCAACTATTTCCGGCTGCGCAAGCCACTGGAGCGGCGTTTGTACGAGTTGGCGCGCAAACATTGCGGGCATCAGAGCAGCTGGGCCATTGGCTTGGCTTTGCTGCAGGAGAAGGCCGGGTCCAAGGGGACTTTGCGGGAGTTCCGGCGCATGGCCAGGGAGATTGCCGATGCCGACGCGCTGCCTGACTATCGGCTGGTGCTGGATGCCGATGACAAGGTGGTGTTCTATACGAAGGACATGAAGCGGCTCAATGCCAGCATGGCGGCAAAGCAGCCCAAGCCCTGAATCCTGGGGCTTTTTCGCTTACGCGAAAACCGGGATTCCCTTGCGGGCGCGCGCCTTCGCGCTTGGTCGCTTTGCGACTGGCCGCAAGCGGCCACCCTCCAGGCAACCCTAGCCGTTGTTTCTCCTCTGGCCACGGAGTGAACAACACAAAAATATCGTTATTTCACCCACGCTTTTTGATCCTCAGAAGGGGATGGTGAGGTGCGCAGAGCTGGGCAATCCTGGGTGTGGAGCATTGATTCGTTACATCACCCGCGCTTGATGCGTCAGAGTCGTTATATCACCCACGCCACCTGTGGATTGGCACGTTCTATCACCCACGTTTTCTGTGGATTGGCACGTTCTATCACCCACGCCCTTTTCGTTCTATCACCCACGCCACCCCAAAAAATCATCAATGTTTTCAATGGGTTAAAGTGGTTTTCCACAGCCGTAACGCGCGCGCGTTTCTTTAACTCTTTTATTTTTAACGCCGGAAGGCAGCGGCCTGCGGCCGGGGCACCCCTGCGGGGTTCCCCCGATCAAGTCGGCTCCCCCTCCCCTCATAAAAGCTGGCCGTTGGCCAGAGGGCTGGATACCGGAGGCGCGGCACCTGCCGCGCGTGCTTGATCGACGTGCGGGGGTAAGGCATGGTCTAGGCGTCCAGGCCAGCAAGCTGGCCCAGATGGCCGCGAGCGGCCACCCCTAAAGGGGCGCCAAGACCGGGACAAATCGCGCCCTGCCGACAAGTCGGCAGCCCGCTCAGCCCGGCGCCTGTGGGCGCCATGCCGTTGGGGTCTGCTGTTGACCAAAGGCCCCGAATACCCTGTTTATCAAAAAGAAGAGGGGCCGGGGGCTGTTCAAACACCCTGCCGGATCAACCAGGGCGCCCAGGAAGGGGGGTTTCCCGTTTGTTTAAGGCCTGGGTATGTCCAAGAGGCCACAGGCCGTTTGGGGTCGTCTCAGAAAACGGAAAATAAAGCACGTTAAGCCGGTGGCAGTGGTCGC
>DAIQRN010000532.1:0-1565 GCA_036786185.1 Acidovorax sp.
CCTGCCGCGCAACACCGGCACCATCACCCTGCGCCGCGAGTCGTGGACGCCGCCCGAAAGCTTTGTGTTTGGCGAGGCCAACCTCAAGCCCCTGCGCGCTGGCGAAGCGTTGCCGTGGCGCCTGGTGTAGAGCGCATCGACTGGGCGGCGCCCTGGCTGCAGCCCTGGCAGGCGCGAGGGGAACCGCTGGCGGCGGCGCTGCAAGCGCCCGGTGTGCCAGTGCATGCCGCGCTTTCAGCCGTCCCCGCGCCGGTGCGTTTTGTGCCCCAGAGCGATCTGCCCGAGGGGCAGGCCTACGAACAATTCATCTGGGACACCCGCTGCGTGCCCACGCGCGACAACCTGCACGATTTTTTCAACGGCCTGGTGTGGCTGGAATTTCCGCAGGCCAAGCGGCGCATCAACGAACTGCAGGCCCAGGCGATTGCGCAAGACGGCGTGGGCGCGGTGCGCGGTCCGCTGCGTGACGCGCTCACGGTGTTTGATGAAAACGGGGCTCTGCTGCAAGCGCCCGCTGCGCTGTGGCAGGCCCTGCGCGCGCGGGACTGGCAGCGCCTTTTCATCGAGCTGCGCCCTTTGTGGGCCGAGGCCCGGCTGTTGCTGTTCGGCCACGCCCTGCTGGAAAAGCTGGTTTCACCACGAAAACCGATGGTGGCGCACGTCTATCAAGCGCCGGAAGCTATAAAATCCATAGCTGCTTTGGATGGCTGGCTGGCGCAGGCCATGCAGCCCCAGCCCTGGGATACCAAGCCTTTCGCACCCCTGCCGGTGCTGGGGGTGCCAGGCTGGTGGCCGGGCAACGAAGCGCCGGAGTTTTACGCAGACGCCCAGGTGTTTCGCCCGCCCCGGTGAGCAGACACGCGCCAGGGGCACATCCTTGGCAGGCGGCGTAATTCCCGCCATGGCCTGTGTGATAAGCCCTGCAGTGAGTTTGCCCCTACCATAGCGCGATGCAATCGCGTCCATGAAGGGGCGGTGGACCGGCAATCCTGCCATCCATGCTTGAACTGCACGGAACCAGCCCCCACATGAGCGAACAAACACTTGTTGTTGACCCCACGGAGAGAACATGAAACGGATCTTGTTATTTGTACTGACCAACCTGGCCGTCGTGCTGGTGCTTGGGGTGGTGGCCAGCCTGCTGGGTGTGAACCGCTATCTCACCGCCAACGGCCTGAACCTGGGCGCGCTGCTGGGCTTCGCGCTGGTCATGGGCTTTGGCGGCGCCATCATCTCGCTGCTCATCAGCAAGCCCATGGCCAAGTGGACCTCGGGCGTGCGCGTGATCGACGGCTCCGGCTCGCCCGACGAGCGCTGGATTGTGGACACCGTGCGCAAGTTTGCCGACAAGGCCGGCATCGGCATGCCCGAGGTCGGTATCTTTGAAGGCGACCCCAATGCCTTTGCCACGGGCGCGTTCAAGAACTCGGCGCTGGTGGCCGTGTCCACCGGCCTGCTGCAAGGCATGACCCGCGAAGAAATCGAGGCCGTGATCGGCCACGAAGTGGCCCACATCGCCAACGGCGACATGGTGACCATGACGCTGATCCAGGGCGTGATGAACA
>DAIQRN010000133.1:0-6860 GCA_036786185.1 Acidovorax sp.
AGTCGGGCCGGGTGGCGTACCACTGCTCGCGGTCCTGCACCAGCTCGTGCTGCAGATCGGGCATGGCAAAGCCGCGGCGGATGCGGTCCCACAGGTCGGCGGGGGCCGAGAGCGAGGCCACTTCGCCGCTTGCGGCCTGCGCCGCCGTGATGGGGCGCAGCGGGCCGTTGGGAATGAGGGGCGTGTGGGGGGCGCGGGCCGCGTCGCCGGGCGTGGGGTTGCCAGAAGCGGCGTTGTCCTGCGATGGGCCCGTGGTGGCGCAACCTGTGAGCCAGAGGGCTAGCGCCAGGCTGGCAATGTGCAAAATTCTCATCGAAACTCGTTCTTCCATTGGCGCAGCGCGGCCAGTACCGCCACTGCGTTGTCTTGGGGGACCTGCGCGTCAAAGCCCTGGGCGGCGCGGGTCACCTCGGGTTGCCGCACGCGCAGAAAGGGGTTGATGTCGCGCTCCAGCGCCATGCGCGATGGCAGGGTGGGTTCACCCCGCGCCCGCAGCGCCTCGCACTGGCTGCTGTAGTGGAGCAGGGCCGCGTTGCCAGGTTCCACGGCGCGCGCGAATTTCAGGTTGGACAGGGTGTACTCATGCGTGCAGCACACGCGGGTGTCGCCGGGCAAGGCGGCCAATTGATCGAGCGAATGGAGCATTTGCGCGGGCGTGCCCTCGAACAACCGGCCGCAGCCGCCCGAAAAAAGCGTATCGCCGCAGAACAGCAGCGGCGCGCCATCCATCTCGGCGCAGTAGTAGGCAATGTGGCCCGCCGTGTGGCCGGGCACGTCGATGATGGCAAAGCGCAGTCCCAGCACATCTACCGTGTCGCCTTGTGCCAGGCGCACCAGCGGCTCGGGAATGCGTTCGCGGGCTGGGCCATAGACCACGGCGCCGGTGGCTTCGCGCAGGGCGTCCACGCCGCCCACATGATCGGCATGGTGGTGCGTGACTAGAATGGCCTGCAACTGCACGCCCAGTTGCTGCAGTGCCTGCACCACGGGCGCGGAGTCCCCCGGGTCCACGACGACGGCCTGGCGCCCGTTGTGAAGCATCCAGACATAGTTGTCGGTAAAGGCAGGTAGCGGCAGCAAGTTCATGAGCGACGAAATTATAGATTTGCACCGGTGGTTCACCTCACCGCCGGGCCAGTATCTGCTGGCGTGGGAGCAGGCGCGCTTCGACGAGGCGGTAGCGGATATTTTTGGCTACCACAGCCTGCAGCTGGGTTTGCCAATGCTGGCGGGCCTGCGGGCCAACCGCATGCAGCACCAGTGGCTGGCGCTGGAGTGGGGCGCTGAAGGCGAGGTGCCCCCGGACCTGCTGGCCAACCCTGTGGCGTTGCCCTTTGCGTCGGGCAGCCTGGATCTGGTGGTGTTGCCCCATACCCTGGAGCTGAGCATCGACCCGCATGCGGCGCTGCGCGAGGTCGAGCGCGTGCTGGTGCCCGAGGGGCGCGTGGTCATCAGCGGCCTGAACCCGGCCAGCCTGTGGGGCCTGCGCCAGCGCCGTGCGCGGCTGTACCAGCGCCTGGGCAAGGGTTCGCTGTACCTGCCGGACGTGGGGGAGTTCATCGGGCATCGGCGCCTGCGCGACTGGCTGCGGCTTTTGAACTTCGAGGTCGATTCGGCGCGGTTTGGCTGCTACCGCCCGGCGGTGCGCAGCACAAAGTGGCTGGAGCGCTATGGCTTCATGGACACGCTGGGGGCCAAGTCGTGGCCCATCCTGGGCGCGGCATACTTCATCGTTGCCACCAAGCGGGTGCATGGCATGCGCCTGCTCGAGCCCGCCTGGCGCACCAGTCGCCAGCGCGCTGCTGCCGCAATGCCCGTCGCCAATCGGGCGCAGGCACTCTCTCACAGAAAACACAGGAACAAGGTTTGAACCCGGTAGAAATCTATACAGACGGCGCTTGCAAGGGCAACCCAGGCCCCGGCGGCTGGGGCGTGCTGCTGCGATCGGGCAGCACCGAGAAAGAGCTCTTCGGCGGCGAGCTGGGCACCACCAACAACCGCATGGAGCTGATGGCCGTCATCGAGGCGCTGGCGGCTCTCAAGCGGCCTTGCGCCGTCACGTTGTTCCTGGACAGCGAGTATGTGCGCAAGGGCATCACCGAATGGATCCATGGCTGGAAGGCCAAGGGCTGGCGCACGGCGTCCAGGCAGCCGGTCAAGAACGTGGAGCTGTGGCAACGCCTGGATGCGCTGGTCAATACCGGAGGCCACCGCATCGACTGGCGCTGGGTCAAGGGGCATTCGGGTGACCCTGGCAACGAACGGGCCGACGCGCTGGCCAACCGCGGGGTGGAGCAGGCACGTGCGCGTGGCTGATGTAAAGCCTGTGTAAATCTGGGGAATTGCCCCCGTGATCCCGCCATCATCACTGCAGTGCCGGACACGCACTGATACATTCTTTGGTTGCGCTTTCTCCTTCAACCGGTTTCATTGATCCATGGCGTCTCCAAAAAGAACCCTTGTTTTTGCTGTCATCGGCATTGCTGCCGCGTCCGGTGCTGCGTGGTGGCTGCAAAAGCCTGCGCAAAATCTGCGTACCGAGTCCACCGTGGCGGCAGGCGGCAAGGGGGGGCCCGCTTCCGATGCTGCGCGGGGCGGTGCGGGCCGACCCGTAGCCGTGGAAGCCGTTGCGGTACGCCAGATGGCGCTGCGCGACGAGGCCGAGGCGGTGGGCAGCCTGCGCTCACGCCAGAGCGTGGTGTTGCGCCCCGAGGTGAGTGGGCGCATCACGGCACTCAACTTCCGCGATGGCGAGCGCGTGCGCAAGGGCCAGGTGCTGGTGCAGTTTGACGACCAGCTGCCGCGCGCCCAGATCCAGCAAGGCCAGGCTGAGCTGTCGATTGCCCGTGCCAACCACCAGCGCAACCAGGAACTGGTGGCCCAAGGCTTCATCAGCCAGCGTTCGGTGGACGAAAGCGCCGCCAACCTGCAAGTGGCGCAGGCCAAGCTGTCGCTGGCGCAGGCCACGGCATCGCGCCTGAAGCTGGTGGCGCCGTTTGATGGCATGGCCGGTATTCGGGGTGTCAACGTGGGCGATTACCTCAAGGATGGGGCCGATATCGTCAACATCGAAGACCTGGATGCCGTGTATGTGGATTTCCGTCTGCCCGAGCGCCTGCAAAGCAAGGTGCGCACCGGCCAGACGGCGCAAGTGGCGTTTGACGCGCTGCCCGGTGTGCGCTATGGCGCCGTGGTGCTGGCCATCAACCCGCAGATCGACGCCGATGGCCGCTCCGTGGCGGTGCGCGGCTGCATCGACAACCGCCGCCTGCAACTGCGCCCCGGCATGTTTGCGCGTGTGACGGCCGTGTTTTCAGAGCGCGCCGATGCCCGCGTGATCCCCGAAGAGGCCGTGGTGCCCGATGGCACCCATCCCTATGTATTCAAGATCGTCGAGGGCTCCGAGCCCGGCAGCCGCGTGGTGCGCCGCACGCCGGTCACGTTGGGCGCGCGCACCCCCGGCTGGGTGGAGGTGGTGGAGGGCCTTGCCACGGGCGACAAGGTGGTCTCCGCAGGGCAGCAGCGCATTCAAAAGGACGGTGCGACCGTGCGCGTGGTAGAGCTGGGGCAGGGCACCAGCGGCGCGGCGGCGGCTGCTTCCGGGGCCAGCGCCGCTGCGCCGGCCGATGCGCCGCAGGTTGCGGCCACGGCACCCCCCACCGTACCCGCGTCGGCCACCGCTGCGCCGTCGGCTGCCGCGTTGGTGGCGCCGCTGCCTGGTGCCAACCCTTGTCTTGCCGCAGCCCCCCGCGCCGCGCCAAAGCCCGTACGGGCTCCTGCCTGATCCACACCGACCACTGCCATGCAACTCGCTGAAATCTCGATACGTCGGCCAGTCTTTGCCACCGTGCTGTCGCTGCTGGTGCTGCTGATCGGCGCGGTGAGCTTCACGCGCCTGTCGGTGCGCGAATACCCCAAGATCGACGAGCCCGTGGTCACCGTGCGCGTGAACTACGCCGGTGCCTCGGCCGAGGTCATCGAATCGCAGGTCACCAAGCCGCTCGAGGACTCCATTGCCGGCATTGATGCGGTGGACGTGATCACCTCCATCAGCCGCGCAGAGCAAAGCCAGATCAGCGTGCGCTTTCGGCTAGAGAAGGACGCCGACAACGCCGCCGCCGAAGTGCGCGACCGCACGGCCCGCGTGCGCAACCGCCTGCCCGATGCGGTGGATGAACCCGTGATCGCCAAGGTCGAGGCCGACGCGTCGCCCGTGATGTGGCTGGCCTTCAGCAGCGACACCCGCACACCGCTGGAGATCAACGACCTGGTCAACCGCATCGTCCGCCCGCGCCTGCAGACGGTGACAGGTGTGGCCGACGTGCCCATCTATGGCGAGCGCAAGTACGCCATGCGCGTGTGGCTGGACCCCGAGCGCATGGCGGGCTACCGGCTGACCACGCAGGATGTGGAAGACGCCATCCGGCGCAACAACCTGGAGCTGCCTGCCGGCCGTATCGAGTCGCAGCAGCGTGAATTCAGCGTGACCTCGCAGACCAACCTGAGCACGCCCGCGCAGTTTGCCGGGGTGGTGATACGCACCGTCAATGGCTTTCCGGTGCGCATCAGCGACGTGGCCCGGGTGGAAGAAGGCGCCGCCAGCGACCGCAGCCGTGTGCGCCTGAACGGGCGCGAGGCCATCTCGGTCGGCGTGATCCGCCAGGCCACGGCCAACCCGCTGGAGCTGTCGCAGGGTGTGCGCGCCATGCTGCCCACGCTGCAGGCCGACCTGCCGCCGGACATGCGCATCGACATCGCCAACGACAACTCGCAGTTCATCGACCGCTCCATCAAGAGCGTGTACACCACCATCGCCGAGGCTGTTGTCCTGGTGGCCCTGGTCATCTTTGTCTTTTTGCGCACCTTCCGCGCGTCCATCATTCCCATCGTCACCATTCCGGTGGCGCTGGTGGGCAGCTTTGCGCTGATGTCGCTGGCGGGCTTTTCCATCAACACGCTCACGCTGCTGGCGCTGGTGCTGGCCATTGGCCTGGTGGTGGACGACGCCATCGTGATGCTGGAGAACATCTACCGCCACATCGAGGAAGGGTTGGACCCTTTCTCCGCCGCCATCAAGGGCGCGCGCGAGATCGGCTTTGCCATCGTGGCCATGACGCTCACGCTGGTGGCGGTGTACGCGCCGCTGGCCTTCACGCCGGGGCGTACCGGGCGGCTGTTTGTGGAGTTTGCCCTGGCCTTGGCCGGGGCCGTGGTGGTGTCGGGCTTTGTGGCGCTGACGCTGTCGCCCATGATGTGCTCCAAGCTGCTGCGCCACAACCCCAAGCCCAACTGGTTCGACCGCTCGATGGAGCGCTGGCTCACGGCACTGTCGGAGGGCTATGGCCGGCTGCTGCGCTGGGTCGTCACGGCGCGCTGGTCCAGCCCGCAAGGGGGCACGGGCGGCGGTTGGCGCGGGGTGGTCTTTCAGGCACGCTGGCTGGTGCTGGCGGTCATGGCCGCCTGCGGCCTGGCCCTGGCCCTGGTCTATCCCAGCATGCGCCAGGAGCTGTCGCCGGTGGAAGACCGGGGCACCATCCTGGCCAGCGTCACCGCGCCCGACGGCGCCACGCTGGACTACACCGATCGCTATGCGCTGGAGCTGGAAAAGATCGGCCGCGACTACCCCGAGTTCGACCGCATCTTTGCCAATATCGGCAACCCCACCGTGGCCCAGGGTAGCGTGATCTACCGCACCGTGGACTGGGAAAACCGCGACCGCACCACGCTGGATCTGGCGCGTGAACTGCAGCCCAAGGTGTCCGGCCTGCCGGGCGTCAACGCCTTCCTCATCACGCCACCGTCGCTGGGTCAGGGCTTTCGCTCGCGCCCCGTCACCTACGTGATCCAGACCTCGGACAGCTATGAAAACCTCAAGGACGTGGCCGACGCGTTCCTGGCCGAGATGGCGCACAACCCCGGCATCGTGGGGCCCGACCTGGATCTGCGCCTGAACAAGCCCGAGCTGCGCATCGAGGTGAACCGCGAGCGCGCCGCCGACCTGGGCGTGAGCGTGGAGGTGGTGGCCAAGGCCATCGAAACCATGCTGGGTGGGCGTACCGTGACACGCTACAAGCGCGATGCCGAGCAGTACGACGTGGTCGTGCAGACCGCCGCGCAGGGCCGCACCACGCCCGAGAACATCGACTCCATCTACGTGCGCGGCCGCAACGACGCGATGATCCCGCTGTCCAACCTGGTTCATGTGCGCGAAAGCGTGAGCCCGCGTGAGCTCAATCACTTTGGCCAGCGTCGCTCGGCCACCATCACGGCCAACCTGTCGCCCGAATATTCGTTGGGCGAAGCGCTGGCCTTCATGGACGCCACGGCCGCCAAGGTGCTCAAGCCCGGCTACACGACGGACCTGAACGGCACCTCGCGCGAGTTCAGAAGCTCGCAGGGCGCGCTGGGCGTCGTCTTCGTGCTCGCCTTGGTGTTCATCTTTCTGGTGTTGGCCGCGCAGTTCGAGAGCTTTATCGACCCACTGGTGATCATGGTGTCGGTGCCCATGTCCATGATCGGCGCGCTGCTGGCGCTCAAGTGGAGCGGCGGCTCGCTCAACGTGTACTCACAGATTGGCCTGATCACGCTGGTGGGGCTGATTACCAAGCACGGCATTCTGATCGTCGAGTTCACCAATCAGCTGCGCGAGCAGGGCATGGAGATGGTGGACGCGCTCGTCAAGGCCTCGGCCCAGCGCCTGCGCCCCATTTTGATGACCACCGGCGCCATGGTGCTGGGCGCCATCCCGCTGGCCTTGGCCAAGGGCGCGGGTGCCGAGACCCGCATGCAGATCGGCTGGGTGATCGTGGGCGGCATGTCGCTGGGCACGCTGCTCACCATCTTTGTGGTGCCCACCATGT
>DAIQRN010000134.1:0-6854 GCA_036786185.1 Acidovorax sp.
ACCACTGCATGAGCTGGCACATCCCGGCATCCCTCGGGCGCGGCATCGCGGGGCTAGACCTGGCTGCCCTGGGCATCCCCGACGAGGACACCTACATCCGCCGCTATTGCGAGCGCACCGGCATCGCCACGCCAGAAGCACTGGCCGCGGACTGGAACTTCTACCTCGCCTACAACATGTTCCGCATCGCGGCCATTCTGCAGGGCATCGCCAAGCGCGTGGAGGCGGGCACGGCCTCCAGCGCCCAGGCCAAGGCCTCGGGCGACACGGCGCGGCCCATGGCCGAGCTGGCCTGGTCCTTTGCGCAGCGCGGCTGAACACCCACCGATTACCAACGGAGAGACCCCATGGACTTTGACTATTCGCCCAAAACCAAGGAACTGCAGACCAAGCTGCTCCAGTTCATGGACGACCATATTTACCCGGCCGAAGCCATCTACGCCACCGAACTGGCGGCCAACACGGCGGCAGGCAAGCGCTGGAGCCCGCTCAAGACCATCGAAGACCTCAAGCCCAAGGCCCAGGCCGCTGGCCTGTGGAACCTGTTTCTGCCGGTGGACAGCGCCGCTGCCTCGGGCTACGACGGCGCGGGCCTGACCAACCAGGAATACGCACCCCTGGCCGAGATCATGGGCCGTGTGCCGTGGGCCAGCGAGGTGTTCAACTGCTCCGCACCCGACACCGGCAACATGGAAACCATTGCGCGCTACGGCGACGAAGCCAATAAGGCACGCTGGCTCAAGCCGCTGCTTGAAGGCAAGATCCGGTCGGCCTTTGCCATGACCGAGCCCGCCGTGGCGTCCAGCGACGCCACCAACATCGAGACACGCATCACGCGCGAAGGCGACGAGTACGTCATCAATGGCCGCAAGTGGTGGATCTCCGGCGCGGCCGACCCGCGCTGCGCCGTGTTCGTGACCATGGGAAAGACCGACCCCGATGCCCCAAAGCATTCGCAGCAAAGCATGGTGCTGGTGCCCGCCGACGCCAAGGGCATCAACATCCTGCGCCCTCTCAACGTGTTCGGCTATGACGACGCACCCCACGGCCATGTGGAGATGACGTTTGATAACGTGCGCGTGCCCGTCTCCAACATCCTGCTCGGCGAAGGCCGTGGTTTTGAGATCGCGCAAGGACGCCTGGGCCCTGGCCGCATTCACCACTGCATGCGCCTGATCGGCCTGGCCGAGCGCGCACTGGAGCTGATGTGCCGCCGTGCCAGCGCGCGCACCGCCTTCGGCAAGACCGTGGCGCAGCAGACCGTGACGCAGGAGCGCATCGCCGAGGCGCGCTGCAAGATCGACATGGCGCGCCTGCTCACACTCAAGGCCGCCTGGCTCATGGACGTGGCGGGCAACAAGGTTGCCAAGACCGAAATCGCCATGATCAAGGTGGTGGCCCCCAGCATGGCCTGCCAAGTGATCGACTGGGCCATGCAGGTGCACGGCGGCGGCGGCATGTGCGACGACTTTCCGCTGGCCTACGCCTACGCGGGAGCCCGCACGCTGCGCTTTGCCGACGGTCCGGACGAGGTGCACCGCAACGCCATCGCCAAGTGGGAACTGGGCAAGTACGGCAGCTACGGCAAGCACGCCGACGTGCCAGTCACGCGCGGCAGCTGACCGAGCACCTTGCGCCGTCAAGCGCTAGGCGGCATCGCCCGCCATGGGCGCGGGCGGCAGGTTCTGCAGGGCCGCCTGGGCGGCGGTCAGCAGAATCTGCGTGGCCTGCGCGATTTCAGGCAGGCTGCGCTGGGTGTGTTCCATGCGCAGATAGACCTTGCCACGCACCAGCATCAGCAGCAAGGGCGACTGCGCCCGCACGGCACCGCCCTCACCTTCCACCACATCGAGCAATTGGGACACCACCGGGGCGTGGATCCAGCTTTGGGCGGTTTCACCGCGTTCGGCCACCACCGCAAAGTGGCGGCGAAACGATGCGGGCAGGCCGGGCCACGCCACCTCTTCATACATGGCCAGCCAGCGCATCTCTTCGGGCAGATGGGGGTCCACGGTGGTCTGCAGGGTGTCGGTGATGGCGCTGTAGGCATTGCCTTCCAGCGCCTCCTGCAAGGGCCGGTTGAGCACCATCACGGCGGCGTCGGGGTCTGCGCCCACATCGGCGCGGCCGCGCAACTCCAGGCCCCGTACGTAGTCGCGCGTGGACGCTCCGCATTCCAGCCGCCAGGGGTGCCCGCCCACGTCGCCGCCCAAGTCAAAATGGCCCTCGGTGGCCTGCGGCACGATGGCCAGTTGCTGCGAAGCAGCCCAGCGGGCCACTTCCTTGTGGGTAACGGGGCCGCCGGACGGGGCCAGGGCTTTGCGCAGGCGATCGAACATGGCAGGGACGAAGCTGCAAGCTTCGCAAGAGTCGCAGGTGCAGGCATTATTGAGGGCATTGCCCGCCCCGGCAAACTGCCTCACCTTCCAGATGGACCTCCACCTCTCACGCCGCCTTTCCCTTGCCACCCTGGCCTGCGCCCTGGCTACGCCCCTGCTGGCCCATGCGCTGCCTGAGGATGCCTCGGCCACCGCCCGGCAACTGGTGCGCTGGACCACTGCCACCGCCGACCACCAGGGGTTGCCGTTTGCCGTCATCGACAAGCCTGCGGCCCGCATCCACGTCTTTTCGGCGCAAGGTCAGTGGCTGGGCAGCGCACCAGTGCTGCTGGGCGCGGCGCTGGGCGACCACAGCGCGCCCGGCATCGGGAACAAACCCCTGTCACAGATCCGCTTTGAAGAGCGCACCACGCCCGCCGGGCGCTTTGTGACCGAGCCGGGGCGCAACTTGCGGGGCGACGATATTGTGTGGATCGACTACGAGTCCGCCGTCTCGCTACACCGGGTGCGCAGCGTGCATGCATCGGAGCGCCGCAAAGAACGCCTGGCCAGCCCCGGCCTGCGCGACAAGCGCATCAGCTACGGCTGCGTGAACGCGCCCACAGCGTTCTACGACCAGTTCATCGCGCCGCTGTTCGGACAGGCACGCGGTGTGGTGTATGTGCTGCCGGATACGGAGTCATTTGCTTCTGTATTCATAGCTGCCAGCGCTTACCAATAAAGCGCTGGAGGCCAATTTGACTCATACTATCTTGTGAACCTGCAGCCGGAACACCGGTCTGCGTTCGCCCACCGGCACGCCCCGCGCATTGAGGATGCGGGCCGTGCGGCGCGACGCCAGCGCGTGACGCTGGCTGGCATCCAGCCAGCCGAGCTGGTCCATCACCTGCACGCCGTCGACCCCGGTCTTGGACACCCAGTCGCCCCGGCCCGCACGGATGAAGTCCAGGTCGTGCCGCCCCGTGCCGGAGCCCAGTTCAGGCCGGGCGACCATGGCGTCGGCCAGCGCGGTCAGGCTCTCGTCCAGCGGGGTGTCGGGGTCGCCCACCTGCGCCAACACCCGACCTTTGCGGTTGGCCACTGCCACGGCCCCCCAATGCTGGCACTCGGGCAGACCGCCCCGGGTGACTTCGATCAGCGGTACAAAACCCATGGTGCTCCTTGCGACCCGCATCAACCCAGGTACACGCTGGACCCCGATACTTGAAAGTTCATGATGGGCGCACTGGGCTCGCTGAACGACACCCCCAGCGCGATTTGCCCGGTGCCGTGCAGGATGCAGGCATCGCGGCGCAAGCGCACGGGGGCTTCGCTGCCGTCAAACCGCACCCAGGTGCCAAAACTGCTCATGTCGGTCAGCACAAAGCCGCTGTTGCGCCAGTCAATGCGGGCATGCAGGCGCGACACCCGAGGGTCGTTGATGCACAGCTGCGCGTTGTTGGCTCGCCCCACATGCACGGGAGCGTCCGTCGAGGCAAAGGACATGTCCACCCCATGCCATGAGAATTGAATTTGCCCCAGGATGGAATCGACCGGCGCCAGACTGCTGATCAGCGTGGCCTGCATGGTGAGGGAGTCCGGTGCCTCGTCCTCGCGCCACTCCACGTGGTAGAGCATCAGCGACTCGGCCTTGCCGCGGATCTCCATCAGGCCCAGCTTGCGATACCAGACATCCGACGCCGAGCCGGCCAGCAGCACGGTGGTTTCGGTGGCCCAGATCTCGGCTGGGCCCGCCCGCTCGCACAGGCGGGACGCCACGTTGACGGCGTCGCCATAACAGTCGCCATCCACATCGACCACCTCGCCGCTGGCAATGCCCATGCGGATGTCCATGCGCAGCCGCTGAGGCCAGCGGTCCTGCCGGGCCTGGTGCTGTCGCATGAGAGCCGCCATGCCCGACACCGCGCTGGCGGCATCTCCAAACACCCCCAGCACGCCGTCACCCAGAGTCTTAACCACGCGGCCGCTATTGGACTCGATGGAGTCGCTGATCCACTGCGTGACCTGCGTGACGGCCTCCGTCGCGCTCTCATTGCCCAACGCCTCGTAAAGCGCTGCGCTGCCCGATATGTCCGCAAAGACTATCGTTGAAAGCACACTCATGGAGAAGGCCGACCCATTGGTAACACCATGTGAATCAGTTTAGACCAAGCGCCTGCAGGACGCACTCAGAAAAAGCGCGCCGCCCGTGGCCGGATAGCCGCACCCAAGACCTCAGACACCTGGAGCGCACAGGCGTGACAGGCGGCTGACAATACGTAAGCATTGGCAACAAGCAGGCGCGGTTGTTGTCTTTATGCAAAAAGAGTAGCACTCCCCTTGCGCCGATCAAAGCTCCCGCGTACTTTGATCGACCTTTCTACAAAAACCTGCTCGACCTGATCCAATGCGCTGGAACAAGCCCAATCTCCGCAATGACCTGCACAGCCTACTGGGCCGTGACAAGCCGTCGTCCACCGCGTGGGTGCGCGACCAGGCCTTGGAGGCCGTGCGCCGGGCGATGTTGCAGAGCCTGGCAGGTATGACTGGGTGCGAGGTGGCGCGCATGAACATGCGCCTGCGCTATGCCGCAGACATTGAAGCGCTGTGGTACCTGCGCACCGACCTGTTCAGCACGCTGGCGCCGCTGCAAGGCGAGCCTCGCGCCCGCAGTGTCATGGAGCAGGTGACGCAACTGTTCCAGGGCCAGCTGCCGCGCACGCTGCGGCCGCCGTTACGCCATTGAACCCCGGTGCGCCCTACTGGTGTCCCCAGTAGATCAACGCATCGCGCTCTTCCACCGACAGCGACACCGTGGCGCCCACGGGTAGCAGCACCTTGGTGGGCACATGGCCGAATGGCAGGTTGGTGAGCACGGGCGCCTTGATTTGCGTGCGCAGCCAGTCCACTACGCTCTGCAGCTTGAAGCCCTTGTCGTGCGGGGCCAGCTTGTAGTTGGTGAACTGGCCCAGCACCACCGCTTTCTGTTTGGCGAGAACGCCTGCATGAAGCAGTTGGGTCAGCATCCGCTCCACGCGGTAGGGATGCTCGCTAATGTCCTCCACGAACAGGATGCCTCCCTTGACCTCGGGAAAGTAAGGTGTGCCCACCAGCGAGGTCAGCACGGCCAGGTTACCTCCCCAGAGCTGGGCTGATTTCACGTACACATCGGGCACGGCGGGCTTGCCGTCGGCACGGGGCTTTTCCTTGTCCATGCGCCAGCCCGCGCCCTCGCCGTGGCCAGTGAGCAGGTCGTCGAAACAGGCGGTCATGATGTCGTCGGGCTCACCCTCCACACCCCAGTCCACTTCCACGGACGGCCCCGCCCAGGTGGTGGCTCCGGCGCGGGCCAGCACCGCGTTCTGGAAGGCGGTGAAGTCGCTCATGCCAACAAATCGCGTACCACCTTCGATGGCCTTGGCCACCTTTTTGTACTGGATGCCGGGCAGGATGCGCGTAAAGCCGTAGGCCGCGCGCGAGATTAGCGCCACATCGGCCCCGCTGGCGGCGGCCCGGTGGATGGCGGCCAGCCGCGTGGCGTCGTCGCCCGCAAAGCGCGTGTGGGTGGCCAGTGCATCGGTGTCCACCTCCACATGGTGGCCCAGGGTCTTCAGGCGGGCGATGCCACGCTTGAAGGCGGCCTTGTCGCGCACGGCACTGGCGGGGGAATAGATGTAGATGTGCTTGGGGCCGTGGTCGTGGCCGCAGTCGTCAGGGTGATGGTGGTGCATAGCGGGCGAAGTATTCCACAGCGCGCGCGGCGGATGCGGCGCTGGTGTCGGGCACGGTGAAGGCGGCAGGGGCATCGTTCAGGGCCCAGCGCGCCAGGGCGCGGGGCCCGGCGCGGTGGCCTGCGTCGGGGAAAGGCGTTGCGTCGTCCTGCGGGGTTTGCAGCACGCGCAGCAGGGGCGCGGTGATGGCGGGCAGCACGGCGCCCGGCTGGGCCACCAGCACCACGCGCTGCAAGCCCAGGTGCTGCACCAGCCCGGTCAGCGCCTGCTGGTGCCAGGCGGCGGTGTGGGTCGCTTCCTTCTTGGGCTTGTCGCTGCGGCCAAAGCCGATCAGGTCGGGCGCCACCACGCGGTGGCCTGCCTGCGTGAACACGGGCAGCATCAGGCGCCAGACATCGCTCCACGCCGGGCTGGCGTGCAGGCACAGCCAGGTCAGGGGCGCATCGCGCGGGCCTTCGTCCTGGTAATGCAGGCGCAGCCCGTCCACCATGAAATACGGGCCCGCCGGGCTGGCACCCGTGGAAGCAAAACGCGCCTCGGGCGTGCGCAGCGCGTCCTCGCGCAGGGGCTGGGCCTGGGCGCGCTGGGCGCGGCGGCGTTCGCTGAAAAAGCCTTGCAGCAGCGCCGCGCAGTCATCGGCCAGCACCCCGCCCTGCACCTGGGTCTGGTGGTTGATTTCTGCCTGGCCAAACAGATTGAGTACCGACCCCGCTGCGCCCGTGCGGGCGTCGGCTGCGCCATAGACCACGCGCGCGATGCGCGCATGCAGCATGGCGCCGCTGCACATGGCGCAGGGCTCCAGCGT
>DAIQRN010000135.1:0-6818 GCA_036786185.1 Acidovorax sp.
GATTCTTGCGGCGTGAGGCGGGGCACGGCCAGGCCCTGGGCGCGCTCCAGCCAGCGGTAGCCGTAGGGCTTGCTGCGCTCGTCGCGTTCGATGTCGAAATGCTCGCTGAGGATTTCCAGCTGGCGCTGGATGGTGCGCAGGTCGCGGTCAAAACCAGCGCTTTTAAGCTGCTGGTGCAGCTCGCCGGTGGTGACCTTGCGCCCGCGCGGGATGCGGCGCAGCAGCTCGACCATGAGCAGGGCGGTGTCCAGGGTATCAGGGCGTTTGGCCATGCGGGTCAGTTTCTTAAAGATGCGTTGGTGAATGCGGCCCACAGCCGCACCATCGCCCAGGTGTCGAGGTGGCAGTAGGCTAGCAACTGGCGCTCCAGCTCGGCTTTGCGTGCCGCGCTGGTGGCGGGGGCGATGGCCTCCAGGTACGCCTGCTGGGCCGCGCCGCCGTCTTGCACGCCGTCGAGCTGGCTGTAATGCAGGTCGGGGCACAGGGCGGGCAGCACGGCCTTGATGCTCCAGCTGCCTTGTTGGCTGGGGTGGTAGTAGTGCTGGCGGGCGACGGGCAGCAGATCGACGATGCGGTCGTTGATGGCGTGCAGCGCGGGCGCCAGGAGTGGGTGGCGTTCGGCCAGTTCGCGGATACGGGTCTGCTCGAACGCAGCGTTATAGACAAACACCGGGCCGCGCTCGCCGCAGGAGGCGATGAGGGCCTGGGCAAAGGCCAGCGAGGGGTTGTCGCCCGTCAGGTCTAGAAACGCCTGGTGCGCAACGCGCCCCGTTCGGCCCAGGCGGTGTACGCTGAACTGAAAGGGAATCTGCTGATACGGCCGCGTGCCTGGCCAGATGGGCACGGCGAACTGGATGGTTTCAAAGTCCAGAAAATAGCCCGGCAGCTTGTGTGCGGCCAAGGCCTGCGCGGCGCCGCGCTGGTCGAAAAAGGCCTTTCCTGTCAGCGTGGTGGCTTTCACGCGCTGCTGCATGGGGTTGAGCCAATCATCGGGCAGGTCATGCAACTCATAGATGCCGTGTTCTTCGATGTGCGCGTTGAGCGCCTGGCTGCGGCGCGGCAGCCAGTGCACGGGATGCTCGGCCTGGGGCTCCTGGCTTTGGCAGTGGGCGAGAAAGCCACATTCGTAAGGGTCGCTGCACTGGCTGCCGGTGCTGGTGTGGGGAGCTGTCTTGCGCGCCACCACGGCCTGGGCGTTGGCGATCCACTCGCGCACTTCATTGGTGCGAGCGAAGGCTTCTTCTGTCAGGTCCTCTTCTGCCAGCAGGCCGCGGTAGTCACCGTTGCCGGGGTAGGTCCATTGGTTGTCGATGTGCGCGAGGGCAATGGACTGCAGCGGCACACCGCAGGTGCGGGCCAGGAAGGACTGCACGGCGGCATCGTCGCGGTGGTAGTCCTTGACGGAGGTGGACGACTTCACCTCCACCATGCGCCAACCGCCGCCGCGCATGGGCAGCAGCACGTCGGCAAAGGCGAGCGCTCCCTCGGCGCGGAAACCGGCCTCGAAGATCGGCTGGCGCGAGCGCAGCAGGGTCTGGGTGCGCGCAAAGGAGGCATCGAAACCCTCGGCCTGTGGGTCAATCAGCGCGCCGCGCTGCTGCGGGTCGTAGATCTGCCGTGCAATGTCGCCCACCTGGTGGCCGGCGGCAAAGCTGGCCAGGGTGGCGCCAGAGTCCTGGCGCGCATCAGGCTGGTGCACCTCCAGCCACAGGCGCTTGGGGCATTGGCGGAAGGCCAGCAGTTTGGATTTGGACAGGGTGCGCATGGTGAGGATTGGTTGCAAATTGTGTCAGACGAATCCCATGGTGTGGCGTGCACCGCCGTGCTTGAGAGCACACTCGGTCTCCAGCCCCGCCACCAATGCGGTCGCGCTGGTCAAAGGCATGAGCCGCCCGTGCCGCAGCACCGCTGCAAAGTCCCCCGGCGTGATCTGCTTGAGCCGCTCCACCCGGGCCTGTTCTGCCGCACCGGGTGCGGCCAGGCCCAGCTGTGCGCAGTGGCGCTGCAGCAGCGCCCAGGCTTGGGGCGGGCGCAGGTAGTCCAGCTTCACTTTCAAATCAAAGCGGCGCAGCGCGGCGGGGTCCAGACCGTCCATCAGGTTGGTGCTGGCGATGAACACGCCCGCAAAGCCTTCCATCTGCGTCAGCATTTCGTTCACCTGCGTCACCTCCCAGCTGCGCTGCGCGCCCCGGCGATCTTGCAAGAAGCTGTCCACCTCGTCGATGAGCAGCAGCGCGCCGTCGTCCTCGGCCTCGCGGAAGGCGCGGGCGATGTTCTTCTCGGCCTCGCCCACGAACATCGACAGCAGGTCGGACGCGCGGCGCACCAGCAGCGGCATGTCCAGCTGCTCGGCCAGCCAGCGGCCAAAGGCCGTCTTGCCCGTGCCCGGCGGGCCGTACAGGCACAGGCGGGCATTGCGCGTGGCGGCAATGCCCTGCGCCAGGGCAGCCAGGTCGGCGTCGGCGTGCAGAAGGGCGGGGTCGTACACCTTGGGCAGGCGGTTGGCGTCGTGGCGCGGCAGCGGGCGGTGGCCCTGGGCCTGCAGTGTGTGGCTGACCAGGTGCTCGAAGGCGCTGGCGCTGGCCGCGCGGCCCACCGTGGGCGCGATGGCATGGGCCACGGCGCTGGCGCGGGCGACCACGGCAGGGGCCAGGTGCTCGACCTCGGCGATGCGTGCCAGGCGCCGGGCGTCCAGCAGGTCGCCGCAGTGCGCCTGCACGATGCGTGCGCGCTGGCTGCGCGGCGGCACAGGCAGTTCGAACACCATGTCAAAGCGGCGGATAAAGGCAGCGTCCATTCCGGCGACGGTGTTGGACAGCCACAGCGTCGGCACGGGGTTGTCTTCCAACATGCGGTTGAGCCAGGCTTTGTGCGACTGGGCCGTGCTGCGCTCCAGCGGGTGATCGCTGAAAACGTCTTCCACCTCGTCGAACAGCAGCAGCGCCTTGCGCTGGGCCAGAAAGCTCTGTGCGGCGCGGAAGGCGCGCAGGCGGTTGACGGCACTGATGGGGTCGCCGTCCTCGTCTTCGCTGGCCACCTCGAACAGCTCGCAGCCCATGTCTTGCGCCAGGGCGCGGGCCAGCTCGGTCTTGCCCGTGCCGGGCGCGCCGTGCAGGTACACGTTGACCCCGCGCCGCCGCGTATTCCGCGCGTGTAGCAGCCAGGGGCGCACGATGTTCAGCGTGGGCTGGATGTGGCCGTAATCGGCCAGCGCCAGGTGCCCTGGTGCGGCGGGCTGGATCTTGCCCCGCAGCAAGTGGATGGGGTCGGCGTCAGTGGTCAGCATCCGGTCGGCAAAGGTGTGCGACAGCAGTTCGAGCTTGGACTTGAGGCGCCCCGACCCAGAGCGGTCTATCACTACCAGGCCCGAACGCGCCAGTAGGCCCTGGCTGCCCAGGGCCTGGCGCACCTGCGCCTCGGGCAGCTCCAGCAGCATGGCCACGGCCTTGATCACCTGGGTGGTCGTGAGCGAGTCCAGCATGTCGGCGGTGTCGTCCAGCATGGGCTCGTTGTGCAAGCACACGGCAAACGCGAGGATGCGCGCATCCACTGCATTCAGCCCCACCAGCGCGGCCAGCCGCTGCACATTGGCCTGCAGCAGGGCGGGCAGGGGCGCGTTAGCGCAGGCGTGCCGGGACTTGTCCAGTCGCTGGTACAGCTCCGCGCGCACGGCCTGGGGGTTGAAGGCGCGGTCTTCAGGGTCAATCCAGTGGTCCAGGCCCAGCGCATACGCGATGTCGTCGCGGCCAAAGCCGCTCTTGCGCACAAACTGGCGCAACCCGGAGGGCGAGGTGACCAGCCGCAGCATCCACAGCGCGATGTGGGGGGCCTGTTTTTCGGGCGGGTGGGGGTGGCGGTAGGCCATGAGGATCCTCCTTGGGGTAACAGGAGTGATCATCCGCAGGGGTGCGACGGTATGTGTCGCTGGTGGGAGGCTAACGTCTCACACTCGCTGGCCGTGGACCTTAATCAGCATTGCCATAGGCTTGGTTGAAGGTGCGAGGCAATTTGCTCCAGCGCGTCCTTCGCCCCCAGCGCCAGTTCAATGTCCTTGGGATTGTGGATATTTGCTTCATACAGGTTGATCCGCACCAGCGCGCTGCCGCGCAACTGCATGCGCCGGGTGAAATTGCGCACGGTGGGCACTGCGCGGCCCGCGCCGATTTCGATGACCAGCGGGGCAGGGGTGCTGTCCAGCCACATGTCGAGCAGCATGCGCTGCTGCTGGGTGCGGGTGTGGTTCCAGTGCCAGTCGTCAAACATCAATATGTTGGGCCGTGCCAGCACGCCGCAGCGGGGGCAGTGGGGCAGTTCGCCTTGCCACTGGCAGGCGGCCTCGTCCACTTGCGGGTGCAGGTCGGCCGTGGCCCAGATTCGGTCGCTGCAGTTGGCCGTGCATTGCAGCCGGTGGATGGAGCCGTGGCATTCGTAGACGCGCGCCGAGGGAAAACCTGCCTTCTGAAAGTGCCCATCCACATTGCTGGTGAAGACGAAGCAGCCTTGCGGCATGCGCTGCCCCCAGGCATGGAGTAGGCCAAACCCGGCGTGCGGCGTGGCGGCGCGGTACAGGTTGAGCCGGTGGCCATAGAAGCCCCAGGCGATGGCGGGACGTTTCTGAAAGGCATATGGCGAGGCGATGCGTACAAACGGCAGCTGTTGTTGGCCCAGCGCGGGGTAGGCGCGCCAGAAGCCTTCGTCACTCCGGAAGTCCGGCAGGCCGGAGTCGATGCCCATGCCCGCGCCCGCCGCGATGACCAGGGCCTTGGCGTTCTGCACCAGGTGCGCGGCCTGGGCCAGCTTTTCTTCGAGCAGAAAGTCGGTGACCCGGTCGGCGTCGGGGCGGATGTGCCAGGAGTCAGTCCCGGCCCGGTATTCCACCGCATCGCCCTCCAAAGCTGCGCGCAGGTCGATGGCGCGCTGATAGCCTATACGCAGGCGGCGCTGCAAGTGGGCGACGCTGACGTTATCGCTATGCAGCAGGTGCTGTCGGGCCTGGTGGTACAGCGGGTCGCGGGGTGCGGCTATCGGCATGAATGCTCCTTCTTTGATAGCTTCTGGCGCTTTTGGAATAAGCGCCAGAAGCCAATTTGGCTTTGAAGAAGGAGAAGTATCTGGGCAGCTGCGTCATGGTGTGTCGCATGTTGCCCGCCGCAGGCGGAGGGTGCCTGCGGACTAGAGCGCCAGCTCGCGCAGGTACTCGCGGAACTGCGGTCCCACCTGCGGGTGCTGCAGTGCCAGTTCCACCGTGGCCTCCAGAAAGCCTTCCTTGCTGCCGCAGTCGTAGCGTTTGCCGGCGTACTGGTAGGCGTACACGGTCTCGTGCTGCATCAGGCGGGCGATGGCGTCGGTGAGCTGGATCTCGCCGCCCACGCCCCGGGGCTGGTTGCGGATTTCTTCAAAGATGCGCGGCGTGAGCACGTAGCGCCCGGCCACGCCCATGCGGGATGGTGCGACCTCGGGGGCGGGTTTTTCCACGATCTGGTCGATGCGCACCAGCGCGCCGCCCGCTGCCTCGCCCTTGACGATGCCGTAGCGCCGGGTGTGGTCCTGCGGTACCTCTTGCACGGCCAGCAGCGAGCGGCCCTGCTTGGAGAAGGCGGCTGCCATCTGCGCCATCACGCCGGGGCCACCGTTGTCGCCCACCATCAGGTCGTCGGCCAGCAGCACGGCAAAGGGCTCGTTGCCCACCAGTGGTTCGGCGCACAGCACGGCGTGGCCCAGGCCCAGGCTGCGGGGCTGGCGCACGAAGAGGCAGTTCATATCGTCAGGCGCAATGCTGTGCACCAGGGCCAGCATTTCGTGCTTGCCGGCGTTTTCCAGCTCGTTCTCCAGCTCGTAGGCGGTGTCGAAATGGTCCTCGATGGCGCGCTTGCTGCGGCCGGTGACGAAGATCATGTCGCGGATGCCGGCCTCGTAGGCTTCTTCCACGGCGTACTGGATCAGCGGCTTGTCCACCACGGGCAGCATTTCCTTCGGAGATGCCTTGGTCGCGGGCAGAAAGCGGGTGCCCAGGCCTGCGACGGGGAAGACGGCCTTGCGGATGCGGGAAGGGGTCATGGGGGTTTTGCTCCTGAAATAATAGTGGCTGGCGCTTGTTTGTGGTTTGTTTCAGATAGTTTTCTATTTGAGACTCAATATAACCAAGCGCCAACAGCTCTCTTTTTATATCAACCCAGGCGGGCGAATTGGTCGCGCAGGCGCGAGAGCGTGGCGCCGAAGTCGGCCACGCGCTTTTTCTCCTGCTCCAGCACGGCGGCAGGGGCCTTGGCACAGAAGGCCTCGTTGCCGAGCTTGGCGTTGGCCTTGGTGATTTCGCCCTCGATGCGGGCGACTTCCTTGGCGATGCGGGCCTTCTCGGCGGCCACGTCGATCTCCATGTACAGGCACATGCGCGCCTCGCCCACCACCACGACGGGCGCGGCCTGCGCGGCGGTGGCCCAGGCGGCCTCGTCGTCGAACACCTTGACCTCGCTCAGCTTGGCCAGGGCCTGCAGCACCGGGGCCACGCCGCGCATGAAGTCGGCGTCGCCCACGGTGTACAGCGGCAGGCGGGTCGAGGGCGAGACGTTCATCTCGCCGCGCAGCGTGCGGCAGGCGTCCACCAGGCCCTTGATGCGCTCCATGTGCGCAATCGCCGCCTCATCGATCTTGCTCGGCTGCGCCTCGGGGTAGCGGGCGATGCTGACGGACTCGCCCGCAAGGCCGGCCACGGGCGCCACCGTCTGCCACAGGGCTTCGGTGATGAAGGGGATGATAGGGTGGGCCAGGCGCAGGATGGCTTCGAGCGTGCGGATCAGCGTGCGGCGGGTGGCGCGTTG
>DAIQRN010000136.1:0-6809 GCA_036786185.1 Acidovorax sp.
CAGCCTGGTCGCGCAGGCGGGCGCAGTAGGCCTGCAGCAGCTCGCCCAAGGTGCCAGACGATGGCAGCTTGCCTTCGGACATCAGGTTGCTGATGGTGGGCTGCGTCACGCCCACCAGCAAGGCCAAAGCCGTCTGCGTTCCTTGCTCGTTCAGGTCAATCACCATGCCATAGCCCCCTTAGTAGGGTTGCGCAACAGTCCGACAACGCGGCACGAATGACCCGCACTGGAAAAAGCTGCGGAAGTACCTTCGACCGAGGACGGCGATCACGCGGCGACCCCCGACTCGGTCAGTGCCATCCACCAACAAAAATCCCTGCATGCTCCAACTCCGTTGCAGGCCACCCTCACCCCACGACACAGGACAACTTAACAAATTTGACAAACTTTGCTCACTCACCAAATCCGCTTGGTCGGCACCTTCGGCAACCGAATCAGGAGAGTGAAATTTGTCATATTTGTTAAGTTGTCCTATGTAGGGAGCGCATGGGTAACCCGTTGATATAGAAAGAAAAAGGGTTAAAAAAGCCTTATTGCAAATTTGTCAACTTGACAAACAACAGGCCGGATTCAATCGGTAATGATGGGCTGGCTTTCTGCCTCGCTCACGTATCACGAAGCCCTGCAGCACATGGTTTACTTCCAGGCGATCCAACGCCTTCTTGAGCCGTTCCACGTCGCGGAAGCGCCCCGACATGGCCCGATGGCACTCACTGCGCAGGAACACCGGCTCGCCCCGCCCGCGTGCCCAGCGCAGCACGGCATCAGCATCCACGTCCACCTGGTCGGAACCCAGCAGCGCAAACGCAGCCTGCGCATGCGGGATCAGCAGCCGCCCCAGGGTGATGGCGTCATCCATGCATGCATGGCCCACCTCCCTGGTGTGCAGCCCGCCTGCGGCCAGTTCCAGCAGCGCGGCCACGCGCGCCACCGCGCCGGGTAGCTTGCTAGTCCAGTCGCTGATAGCCTCGTACCGCCCGCCCTCGCCCTGCTCGTCCTCGATGGCCTGGGCGAAGTCCAACCAGACTTCGCGCGCTGCATCCGACAGCACCAGCACCACGGGCTCACCCGCAGCCGCAGGCTCATCACCCAGCAGGCGCAGCAGCTGGTATTCGTATTCGTCACGCACTTCCTGCGGTATGGGCGCATGCCTGCGCACGTCCCGCTTGCCTACCGTGCTGACGGGCAGCGCGAACAGAAAGCGCGCCAGCAGGCCCGTATCCCGAAACCTGCGCGAGCCCGCCACATCGGCCAGCACGCCCGGCTGCAGCAGCAGGCCGAACGAGAGCGCGGGTTGATCTACATGGGCGCTGCGGCCCGCCCGATCCACGCGCATGGATGAACCCGCGTGCCCCTGCAGAAACACATCCAGATTAGCCGCGCCGCCGTTGTAGAGCCCGGCCATGATCTGGAAGATGCCGGCTTCATCGCTCAGCACCGCCATGCGCTCGCCGTGTTCCACCAGCAGCGCCTGCAGCCGCTCAGGCGTGGTGTCGCCCGTGAACAGGCGCGGCGCCCGCAGTTCGTCGGGCATGTCGGTTTCCTCGCGCTCTATCTCCTTGGTCAGTGACTCGCGCTCCTGCGCGTCCTTGGCCTTGGCCGCATCCTGCTGCAGGCGCTCGATGCGTTTCTTCGCCACCATGCGCGCGGCATTCACGCGGGCAATCTCGCCGCGCATGCGGTCGCGTAGCAGCTTTTCCCAATAGATCAACGGCGCCTGCATGGCAGACAGAACAGCGCTCTTGCGCGTGCCGCTGGGCGATGCGCTCAGGGTCCACAGGCTCAGCGGTTCGGTGTAGCTGTCGCTAAACGGTGCCACCACGTAGCGCCGCTGCAGCACCGTGGCCAGCACCCCCAGGGCCACCAGCACCGCCAGCGCGGGCGGCGTCTGCGTGCTCGCACTCACGGCCCGGGCCATGCCCCCCAGCCAGCCCGGCAGCACCGCAGCGGGGATGTCAGGCACCGGCCGCGTGCCTGGCAGGATCGGCGCGGGCCATTCGTTCGCTGGTGTGTCGTGCTGCGCGTGCTCGATGGCCGCGGCTACCTGCTCATGCACCGCGTCCAAGCCCTCGGCCGCTGCCAGGTCGTTGAAGTCGGTCAACGGGGGGAGGGTCTCAGACATGGCCACCTCCCGCAAAGCGTGGCACCACCACGGCGCCGCCCACGGCCCGCGCCGCATCCTGCGCCCTGGTGACACCAGGATTACCCGGCGTGCGCGCGTCGTCGTCGGCACACACCAGGATGCGTAGCGCCGGGAACTTGGCATGCAGCGCACGCGCCACGGCGGGCAGGTTGCCGCAGTTGAACGCCACGGCCACGGCATGGCCCGTGGCCTGGTGCAGCGTGGCCCCGGTGGCGTAGCCCTCGCACAGCAGAAGTACTCCAGCTGGGCGCCCCATGGCGTAGTAGCAGCCTGAAATGCGCCCTCCGGACAGGAAGCGCTTGGCGCCATCCGGCCCGATGAATTGCAGCGTGTGCAGCGTGCCGCCCGCGTCCCGCGCGGGGATCAGCAGCATGTCGCGCAACCGCCTGATGCCGATGGCCGCTATGCGCTTGCGCTCAAGGTACGGGTGCGCGTTCGTCGCCGGCCTGGCGCGCTGCCATAGGCCTTCGGCCTTGCGCTGCGCCTGCTCATGCACGGCGACCTGCTCCACCACGCGCGCAGCCTGCGCAGCCTGCATAGCCTGGCGCAGCTGCTCGCGCTCTTGCCGCGTGGGCGGCCTGTCGCGTACCTCCCGCCAGTTGTGCGACTCACCGGTTTTCCAGCTGCCGAAAGCACCCGCGAGGATCGGATGGCTGTGCAGGACATACCAGCCGTTGGCGCTGCCGGCCTTGTCGCCATCCACGCGGTAGCGCCGCAGCTTGCCATTGGGCACCAGGTCAATGTCTTTGAACGGCCCCAGGCCGACAGACCGCATGGCGCCCAGCATGGACAACGCCTCAACGCCATTGACAGGCATCACCATGCCGCCAATAATCGCCCTGCTTTTTTTCTGCTTAGCCGCCTCGGGTGCTTCCAACACCCCGGCGGCTTTCTCTTTGTGGGTCATCGTTCCCCCATTGGTTTTTCTGTGAACGGCGCGCCTGGTGCAAAGCCATCGGCCAGCTGCGCCGGATTGCCGGGCACCGACTGGGCGAGCACTTCGCCCGTGGCCGGGTCGCACACCACCAGCACGCCCGGCCATACCAAGCGCACCAGCAAGGAACGCGAGCCCACGCGCATAGGCTTTTGAAATAGCGGCTTTGATGTGGCATGAAGCCCTGCGAACGTCGCCGCGCGCTGTAGCGTTCTTTGCGCGGCGGCCTGAGCATCGGCCCGCGCTTTCTCGATTGGCGTCACTACTTTTTGCCCTCCGAAAACTGTTGTTCGATCCAACGATCAACATCCCAAGAATCAAACCGGGTGCAACGGCTGGACAGCCGAATAGGCGCCGGAAATTCGCAGCGTTTCACGGCGGCCCACACCCACGACTTGCTCCTGCTGATTCGCACAGCCACCTGATTCACGTCCAACATGCTCCGCGTGGTGCGGTTATGAGATTGCTCTAGCGACAGCACAAAACCTCCTGAATGCTGTGTCGATTCATGAACGGTGAAGCCATTACCGTCCACGCGTGGCGATTAAGACCACCCGCCAAACATATCAGAGATTTTTAAAACGTCTAGTTGACAACTCTGTGGAATACGCGCGCATAACCTGTGCATTGCCTATGAAAAGTTATCCACAACCTCTCATAGGCAGATTGAGGGCATTGCCCGTTCCTGCGAATGGATCTACGACCTGTAAAGCGCATTTATTCATTAAAGTGCATTCACTGTTATTAACAGCACAAAACGACAATAAATAACCAACAATGAATAAACTTTTAAAACCGGTTAGCGTTGAAGTCGTAGCCGTGGCAAATGTGGGCGCGGCTCACAGCAAATGTCCATAAGCAGGACATTCAAGGGCGAACTGCGCTCACCTTTCACCCCTGCCCAGATTCCAGATTGATGATGGATTCCAGCTTGTGCGTCGGCACGTCGCTTTCACCAAGCCCGGACATCAAGACGCTTGTCAGGCGCAGCAGGCGGCCAGCCACGCCACGCGCCAGAAAATGCGCCTGGCCGTCTGCCGTGTCCACGCGCTCCACCATGCTGGGCAGGGCACGCGCCAGCGCATCAATCTCCCATGCGGCCTCAAGGCAGACAATCATCCTGGCGTGGGTCAGCGTGACGCCTTCGCGCTCGGTCGTTGCTTCGCTCATGACTCAGGCCCTCCCTTGTGCGGCATCAAGGGCATCGGCGCAGGTCAGCATTTGCGCAGCCAGGTCGCGGGCCTGGGCAGGGCTGAACGACATGCCGCAATTCAGGCCACCGACAGCCAGGCCGATTTGCACCTCATGATGAAAACCGCTCGCTGAAACGGTCAGAAACTTTCCGCCGGGCAACACCGCATCGGCATGCAGAACCGCGCCGGGCATATGGCCCGAGGCGCGCAGGGTGAAGGCAATGCCGCTCATACCGCACCTCCTTCCAGCCCGACTGGCACAGCCTCAGCGGCAAAATGTGCAGGCATCAGCCAATGCACCGCATCAGGGTCGATGCCGGATGCAACGCCAGACAGGCCCGCATGGGCGTAGTCAGCCATCCATCCAACGCGCCGCGCCATGATCTCCAGGGCGGCGGTCAGCACCTCAACATCAACCGGATCACCGCTGCGATCACCGATGCGCGATGCCAGCTCAGCCATCTGAAAAGCGTTGTGGGCAATCTCTTGCAGCAGCACCGCATGCTGCGCATTGTTGAGTGTGGTTTGCCGCATGGATCAGCCCTCCCCTTGCACCAGGGCATCCAGGCGCCGCAGGGCGGCCAGGGCCTGAGCGGCCTTGCGCGTGGCGCCGGGCACATTGGCCGCGGGCTGGCGCAGGTAGTAGGCCGCCATGCTCAGCGCGTTGTGCGCATCGGCAAAGGCCTGGTGGGGGTCGGTGGGGGCGCCCGTAGCGGGCAGGGACGGCGCAGCGCTGCGGCTGGCCAGGGGAATCACCATGGACATGGTTTCATGCTCCTTTGCGAGACTTGAAACCACCTGCCCACGTTTTCAAGCGCAAGCAGGTGGACGGGATGTTGAAAACACGCGCAAAGACGTGCGCCGGGTGTTACCACTACGGCCATCCCGCCCGAAACCATGAATGTGGGCGCGGCCCACATTGACGAAATCCAGACGTGACAAAACCCCGCTATCGTGGGGGTTGCAACGCTTTGCGAAAGGTGTTTTCAAGCACCGGCCCCTTTCGAGGTTGCGCGGATTATGGCATGGCTTGCCGGGCGCGCGTCAAGCGTTTTTCACGCACTGCGCGCGTGCAACTCGATCACGTCGGCACCCTTGCGCGCCTTGTCCAGGTAGTCCGCCCACCACAGCATCATGGAGCGGCGCTCTTGCAGGTACAGGGCATGGTTGTAGGCCGCGCTCACTTCGTCGCGTTCCTGGTGGGCGAGCTGCGCCTCGATCACATGGTGGGCAAAGCCGCGTTCATGCAGGATGGTTGAGGCGATGCCGCGAAACCCATGCCCCGTCATCGCGCCCTTGTAGCCCATGCGCGCCAGCGCGGCGAGGATGGTGTTATTGCTCATGGGCCGGGCATGGTCACGCTCGCCAGGGAACAGCAGCACCCGCCCGCCTGAGAGGGTTTGCAGGGCCTGCAGCACCTCCACGGCCTGGGGCGCCAGCGGGACGATATGCACGGTGCCCATCTTCATGCCGTACTGCTTGCGGCCCTTGGCATCGTCCACCCGGCCGGGGATGCGCCACTGCGCCGCCTGCAGGTCGAAGTCTTGCCAGCGCGCGCCTATCAGCTCGCTGGTGCGGACAAAGGTCAGGCACATGAGTTTCATTGCCAGGCGCGTGTACGGCCCGCCCTGATAGGCCTCGATCTTGCGCAGCAGCTCGCCCAGCTCAGATTCCTCCAGGCGTGCATAGTTGGTCTTGCGCCGGGTCTGCAGGATGTCGCCCGGCCGGATGTCGGCTGCAGGGTTGCGCCCTGCCAGGTCGTGCGCCACGGCATAGCGCAAGATGGCGCCGCTCATTTGCAGCACACGGTGCGCCATATCCAGGGCGCCACGGGCCTGCACTGCCAGGGCGGCGTCCTTGAGGTTCTTTGCCGTCACATCGCGCACCGGGCGGGCGCCCAGCACCGGGAACACGTCAGCCTCCAGGCGCCGAATGGTGTAGCCCGCATGGCGCTCGCTCTTGCCCTGGCGCCAGTGCTCCCACCAGCGCCGCGCCACTGCCTCGAACGTGTTCGCGTGGTCGGCCTGGCGCTGCTGCTTGGCATCGCGCCGGGCCTGGCCAGGATCCGCGCCGCCGGCAAGGGTCTTGCGCGCTTCGTCGCGTGCCTCGCGTGCGGCCTTGAGCGACACCTCGGGGTACACCCCCAACGCCAGGCGCTTTTCCTTGCCCATGAAGCGGTACTTCAAGCGCCAGTACTTGCCACCTGCGGCAGTCAACTCCAGGTACAGGCCTTTTTCATCGGCCAGGCGGACATGGGGGCGGTCAGGCGGGCAGCTTGCCTTCTTGCAAGCGATCTCGGTCAGGGCCATGTGGGGGCACATTCTTGGGGGCATCGGAAAATCCCGATTTATGCCCCCAATTTTGCCCCCAGCAGAATGCGGATACAACGGGACGGTACTGGACAGTACAGGACAAAAAAAGCCCCGCAGGTCAACGACTTAGCGGGGCTTTTTGGTCGGTAGCGGATGCTACTGGAGCTATCTCTGGCGGAAACGGAGGGATTCGAACCCTCGATGAGGCTCTACACCCCATACTCCCT
>DAIQRN010000137.1:0-6705 GCA_036786185.1 Acidovorax sp.
CTGGTGGGCGCCTGGTTGAGCAGCGCCAGGTGCCAGGCCAGCGCCAGCAGCAGCACCGCGGCGCAGGCGCGGCGCGGCAGGGTCACCAGCAGCAGCGCCAGAGCCAGGGCGCCCCATACACCGATGCGCGCGGGTTCGCCCATCCACTTCCAGGCGTGCACCGGCCCCCAGCTCAGCGCGGACGACAGCGCCGTGAGTACGACGCCCACAGCCACCACTCCCACCGCAAACAGCCCTCGGCGGCCTGCCGAACGGATCACGCAGTAGCCCAGCAGACACGGGATCAACAGGCCCAGCGTGACGCACAGCAGCTCGCCGCCCGGCGACAGCGGGTCCAGCGCCACCTCGCGCTGCGGCAGCCATTGCAAAAAGGGGGTGTCGGCCAGCAGTTCGGCCAGCGCGGCCTCCAGCCGCTCCAGCACCTGGCCCAACCCAAAGGGCACGGCCGCCGGGAACAGCAGGGCCAGCGGCCACAGCGCCAGCAGCACCAGGGCGCCGCTGGCGTCTTGCACAAACCAGCGACTGCGGAAGTCGCTCCAGCGGTCGATGGCGCCCAGGCGCTCCAGCAGCGCGGCGCTCAGGGCCCCAGCCAGGGTGCCGCCAATGTTCAGCAGCAGGTCCAGATTGGACGGCACGCGCCGGGGCAGGTAGATCTGCAGAAACTCCATGGCCAGGGACAGCACGGCACCCGCCAGCGTGGCCAGCCCCACCGCGCCGCGCGGCCAGCCCGAGCGCAGCATGCCCAGCACCAGCAAAAAACCCAGCGGCGCATAGCCCACCACGTTGGTGGCCACGTCAAAACCCGTCCAGTACGGCGGCGGCAGGCGCGCCAGCAAAAAGACCAGGGGGTCGATCCCCTGGGCGCGCCAGCCATCAAACGGGAACAGGCTGGCAAAGGCGATGAGCGCCGTGTAGATCAGCGCCAGGGGCCAGGCAGAAGTCTTGTGCACCAGCGTCGGCACCGGGGGTCAAAAGGGCTTGACGACGACCAGCACCACCGCGCACACCAGCAGCAGCACGGGGGCTTCATTGAACCAGCGGAACCAGCGGTGACTGCGGCGACTGCTGCCGTCGGCCAGCTTGCGCAGCAGCACGCCGCAAGCATGGTGGTAGCCGATGACCAGCACGACCACGGCCAGCTTGGCGTGCATCCAGCCGTTGCCCTGTGACGCGGGGCCCCGCCCTATGCCGTAGCCCAGCCACAGCCACAGGCCCAGCGCCAGCGCGGGCACGGCCAGCAGCGTGGTGAAGCGCAGGAGTTTTTTCGCCATGAGCAGCAGGCGCTCGCGCTCGGCCACCGAGCCGGGCGCCACCATGGCCAGGTTGACAAAGATGCGCGGCAGGTAGAACAGACCGGCAAACCAGCTCGCCACGAAGACGATGTGAAAGGCTTTGACCCAGAGCATCCGGCCAGTTTAAGGGGCCATGGCGCTGGTCCCAAAAAAAAGCCCGGCAAATCCGCCGGGCCGGGAAAGCCTGTGGCGCATGGCTGCACCCCCAGGCCCCGCTCAGGGAGGAAAAGCGGGGGGCGGCAGGCCGCCCGGCGCCAATTTAGCACCGGGTCCAAGGTGGTACAAGGGGATATTCATTCAGGCAGAATTTCCCCATGCAATCCACACCCTTCCCGCACAACCGCCCCCGCCGCCTGCGCCGCGACGCCTTCACCCGCCGCCTGGTGCGCGAGAGCGCCGTGAGCGTGAACGACCTGATCTACCCCGTGTTCGTGCACGAAGGCACGAAGCGCAGCGAGGCCGTGCCGTCCATGCCCGGCGTGGACCGCCTGAGCCTGGACCTGCTGCTGCCCGTGGCCGAAGACTGCGTGAAGCTCGGCATCCCCGTGCTGGCCCTGTTCCCGGCCATCGCCACCGAGCTCAAGTCCCCCGACGGCAAGGAGGCCCTGAACCCCGACGGCCTGATCCCGCGCGTGGTGCGCGCCCTCAAGAAGGAGTTCCCCGACCTGGGCGTGATGACCGACGTGGCGCTGGACCCGTACACCAGCCATGGCCAGGACGGCTTGCTCGACGAGCACAGCTACATCGTCAACGACGACACCGTGGAGGTCCTGGTCGGCCAGGCGCTGACGCATGCCGAGGCCGGGGTGGACATCGTCGCGCCCAGCGACATGATGGACGGGCGCATCGGCGCCATCCGCGACGCGCTGGAGGTGCAGGGCCACATCCACACCCGCATCATGGCCTACAGCGCCAAGTACGCCAGTGCCTTCTACGGCCCCTTCCGCGACGCCGTGGGCACGCGCGGCGCCCTGGGCAAGGCGGACAAGAACGTCTATCAGATGGACCCCGGCAACAGCGACGAGGCGCTGCGCGAAGTCGCCATGGACATCGCCGAAGGCGCCGACATGGTGATGGTCAAGCCCGGCATGCCCTACCTGGACATCGTGCGCCGCGTGAAGGACGAGTTCAAGGTGCCCACCTTCGCCTACCAGGTGTCTGGCGAGTACGCCATGATCAAGGCCGCCGCCGCCAACGGCTGGCTGGACCACGACGCCGTGATGATGGAAGCGCTGCTGGCCTTCAAGCGCGCGGGCGCCGACGGCGTGCTGACCTACTTTGCACGCGACGTGGCACGGATACTTCAAAAATAATAGCTATCAGCGCTTACCTATCAAGCGCTGGAGGCCAATTTGACTCAGAATCCAGGCGCCATGCGCATCTTCCACATCCACAGCGGCGGCGTGCAGGAGCTGGCCGGGCTGCCCACGCACATGCCCGCGCAGGGCTTTGTCTGGGTCGCCTGCGCACAGCCCGCCTTCCAGGCCCGCCTGGCCGAGATCCAGGCCAGCCTGCTGGCGCTGACCGGCTTGCAGCTGGTGGACCTGCATGTGTCCGACCTGCTCAACGCGCAGCTGCCATCGCACTACGACTACACCTCGCAGTACGACCTGCTGGTGTTTCGCCGCCTGGCCACCCTGGCCAGCACCGCAGCGCCCCCGGAGTCCGCTGGCAGCCCGCCCAAGCGCAGCGGCCCGCCCGTGCTGCGGCGCATCGACACCAGCCCCGTGGGCTTTGCCGTGTTTGACCAGCTGCTGCTCACCGTGCACCCCACCGACTGCGCCGTGCGCGACGCCTACGCCACCCGGCTGCTGTCCTCCGTGCCCGGCGCGCGCCTGCCCGCCAGCCCGGCCGACCTGATGCTGCGCGTGGTCAACCTCATGGTGGACGGCTACCTGGACCTGCGCCGCGAGCTCACGCGCCAGCTCGACCACTGGCAAAACGAGCTGCTGCGGCCCCGCGCACGCTACGTCAACTGGAGCTCGCTGCTCGAAGCGCGCCTGTCGCTGCACCAGCTTGACGAGATCTGCGAAGACCAGCGCAACGCCGTGCAGGACTGGATCGACGCGCTGGAGACCTGGCCCCCGCCCGGCAGCCCCACCGGCGTGCGCGAGCTGGACCTGCTCAAGGTGCGCAGCCGCGACGTGCTGGAGCACATCGAGCGCGTGGTGCACCACGTGCGCCGCCTGGAGCAAAGCACCGAAACCGCCGTGCAGATGCATTTTTCGGTGCAAAGCCACCGCACCAACGACATCATGCGCACGCTCACCGCGCTCACTGCCGTGTTCTTGCCCCTGAACCTGATCGCGGGCATCTTCGGCATGAACTTTGAATTCATCCCCTTGGTGCACAAGGCCGACGGATTCTGGTGGGCCATGGGGTCCATGCTGCTCATCGCCATGGCGCTGGTGCTGCTGTTCTGGCGCAAGCGGTATCTGGCCAGAAGCAGCAAATAGCGAATCAGCCAGCAGCCAGCAGCCAGCCGCAGAGTGCTCAGACGAACGGCGGGCTCAGCGCCTCGTTGAACAGCACGCGCTGCACGGCCGAGCGCTCCAGCATGCGCTGCAGGTAGGGCCCCAGGTGCACCCGGCGGCTGGCGGGCGCGACACGCTGAAAGTTGCGCGTCCAGCGGCACAGCGTGAACACGTAGGCGTCGAGCGCGCTGTAGTCCGCGCCCAGGAACCACGGGCCGCCGTGGCGTGCCAGCTCGTCGTCCAGCTGCGCCAGCAGGCCGTCGATGCGCTGCTCGGCATGGCGCTGCAGCTCCAGCGCACCGGCCTCGTGGCCCTCGTCCATCCAGCGCTGCGGGTAGAAGTACACGATGAGCGAGGCCTGCAGCGTGTTGGTCAGCCACATCAGCCATTTGTAGAACTGCGCGCGCTGCGGCGTGCCCAGCGCGGGCGCCAGGGCCGCACCGGGGTGGGTGTCGCACAGGTGCAGGGCAATGGCCGCCGTCTCGTAGAGCACCAGATCGCCGTCGGTGAGCACAGGCACCAGCCCGTTGGGGTTGAGCCGCAGGTAGGCGGGCGCCTGGTGTGCGCGCTGGGCCACGTCCACGGGCACGCGCTCATAGGGCGTGCCCAGTTCTTCCAGCAGGATGTGCGGCACCATGGCGGCGCTGCTGGGGGCGTGGTGGAGCTGGATCATGGGCACCCTCTCTGTCGGCGCTCAGGCCAGATGCTGGTCGAAGAAGGCCAGCGTGCGGTCGCGCGCGGCCATGGCGGCGGCCTCGTCGTAGCTGCCACGCTGGTCGCAGTTGAAACCGTGATCGGCGTCGTAGAGGTGCACCTCGACCTCGGGGTGGGCGCGCGCAAACGCCTGCACGCTATCGACGGAGATGTAGTGGTCGCGCTGGCCAAAATGCGCCAGCACCGGCACCCGCGGCTGGCGCGCCGCCTCGCCCTCCGTGGTCATGCCGCCGCCGTAGTAGGGCACGGCGGCCGACAGCCCCGTGAGCTGGCTGGCGGCACGCCAGGTCAGCAACCCGCCCCAGCAAAAACCCAGCATGCCCACCTTGCAGCCGCTGCGCTGCGCCGCATGGTCGATGGCGGCCTGGATGTCGGGCATCACACCGGGCGCGGGCAGCGCCTCCACCGCCGCCTTCAGGGCCATGCCCGCCTTCATGTCATCGGAGCCATAGCCCATGTCCACGCCGGGCTGCACACGGTGGAAGGTGGACGGCGCCACGGCCAGGTAGCCGCGTGCGGCCAGGCGGTCGGCCACGGCACGGATATGCGCGTTCACGCCAAAGATTTCCTGCAGCACCACCACGGCGCCGCGCGGCGCAACATCGGGCTGGGCGACCCAGGCGGGCAGCACGAACCCGTCGCTCGCTGTCAGTTGGACGAATTGACCCATGGCGTGACTCCTTGTGTTGTGGGTGGACAAAGCGGTTTCAGACACCCCCTGGCCCGGTGGCCGGTGGCTGCCACACGCACCATACCAAAGCAGGCGCGCATCTGCCCCACCCTGCCCCAAAAAAGCCGCATACTCCCGCAGCCCCCGCCCTTTCCCCTCGGAGCCCCCGGATGGATCTCAAGCCCCTCATCACCCTGCTGGCCATCGTGAACCCACTGGCCATCGTTCCGTTTTTCATCCACTACACGCAGGGCTTCTCCAGCGCGCAGCGGCGCCGCACCATCCAGGTGGCGGCGTTCAGCGCGTTCTGCGTGATCGCGGCCTGCGCGCTGCTGGGGCTGCAGATCCTCGATTTCTTCAACATCTCGCTGCAGAGCTTTCAGGTGGGCGGCGGCATGCTGCTGCTCATCAGCGCGATGAACATGCTCAACGCCCAGCCCGCCGAGGCCAAGCCCCACACGCACGAGCTGGAGGAAGGCGCCGAGAAGGCCGCGGCGGGCAGCTCCATCGCCGTGGTGCCGCTCACCATCCCGCTGCTCACGGGGCCGGCCAGCATGTCCACCGTGGTGATCTACGCCGACCGCGCCCAGACCTTCTGGCAGCACGCGGCGCTGGTGGGCTATGGCGTGGTGATCGCGCTGGCCACGGCCGTGTGCTTTGCGCTGGCCGAGCCCATCGCGCGCGTGCTGGGCAAGACCGGCATCAACGTCATGACGCGGCTCATGGGCCTCATCCTGGCCGCGCTGGCCGTGGAGGTGATGGCCGAGGGCCTGGGCAAGCTGTTTCCCATCCTCGTCGCCCGATGACCAGCATGCGCCTGCTGCTGCTCGAAGACGACCCCGCCATCGCCCGCACCGTGGCCTACGCGCTCACGCGCGACGGACTGGCCGTGACGCACAGCCTGCTGGTGCACGACGCCCGGCGCCAGCTCGCGGCGCAGCGCTTCGACCTGCTGGTGCTGGACGTGGGCCTGCCCGACGGCAGCGGCCTGGACTGGCTGCGCGAGCTGTGCGCCGCGCCCGCCACGGCCCACCTGCCGGTGCTGATGCTCAGCGCCCACGGCGAGGAGATCGACCGCGTGCTGGGCCTGGAGCTGGGCGCCGACGACTACCTGGCCAAGCCCTTCAGCCCGCGCGAACTGGCCGCGCGCGTGAAGGCGCTGCTGCGCCGCGCAGGCACCGCGCCCACCGCGGCACCCGCGCCCTTGTTCCACGACGACGAGGCCGGCCAGCGCATCCACCTGCACGGCCAGCCGCTGCCGCTCACGCGGCGCGAATACCGCCTGCTGGCCTGCCTGCTGCGCGGCGCGGGCCGCATCCACAGCCGCGAGGCCCTGCTGGCCGCCGCCTGGGGCAACGACAGCGACAGCACTGACCGCACGGTGGACACCCACATCAAGACCCTGCGTGCCAAGCTGCGCGAGGCCGACCCGGCGCGCGAGTACATCAGCACGCACCGGGGCATGGGGTATTGCCTGGATGTTTGAGGTCAAATCAGCCTCTCGCGCTTTTCCATCAAGCGCCAGCAGCTATCAAATTTGAACCATGCGCCTCGG
>DAIQRN010000138.1:0-6665 GCA_036786185.1 Acidovorax sp.
CGCGCCATGGGCGGCAGTTGCTCGATGCCCCTGGCCGCGTACGGCACGCTCAGCGACGGCGTGCTGCAACTGGACGCCGCCTGGGGCGACCCGGAAGGCCAGGTGCCGCTGGTGCGGGCCCACATCAGCGGCCCAGCCACCACGCTGGCGCAGGCCGAGGCACTGGGCGATACCGTGGCGCAGCGCCTGCGCGCGGGTGGCGCACGCGCCTAGAGCCATGGCCCCACCCCGGGTGATCGTCACGCGGCCCGCCCGCGAGGCCGCGCACTGGGTGCAGCAGTTGGGCGCACACGGCATCCCTGCCGTGGCGCTGCCGCTGATCGCCATCGACCCCTGCGCCAGCCCCACGGCGCAGCAGGCGCTGGCGCGGGCCTATGCCCGGCGGGCGCAGTACAAGGCGCTGATGTTTGTTAGCGGCAACGCTGTCTTCCATTTTTTTGAACAAAATCGCCATCCAGCACTTACTGGACAAGCGCTAACAGCTATAAAAATAAGAGCATGGTCCCCTGGCCCCGGCACCGCCAGCGCACTGCGGCAGGTGGGCGTGCCGCCCGATTGGATTGACGGCCCCGCGCCCGATGCGGCGCAGTTCGACTCCGAGGCGCTGTGGCAGCAGGTGCACGGCCAGATCGAGCCAGGCGACCGGGTGCTCATCGTGCGCGGGTGTTCGGCCGCAGTGGGCGATGCCGATGCGCCGCCCCAAGGCACGGGCCGCGACTGGTTGGCGCAGCACATCACCGCCGCCGGCGGGCTGGTGGATTTTGTGGTGGCTTACCAACGCGGCGCGCCCCGGTTCGGCCCCGCCGGGCTGGCGCTGGCGCAGCAGGCCGCGCACGATGGATCGCTGTGGCTGATGAGCAGCTCCGAGGCCGTGACCCACCTGGCGCAGGCGCTGCCCGCCCAGTCCTGGGGCGCTGCGCGCGCCCTGGCCACCCACCCGCGCATCGCCCAGGCCGCCCGCACCCTGGGCTTTGGCAGCGTGCAGGAATGCCGCCCGGCGCTGCCGGACGTGGTGGCCTCGATAGAATCGGCGGCATGAGCCCCGAGCCCGCCAACGACCTGCCTCCCGCCCCCACCACGGCACCCGCCGCAGCCGCGCCAGCGTCAGCCTCTGGCCGTGGCGGCAGCGTGACGCTGCTGCTGGGCGCGGTGGCAGCGGCCGCGCTGATCAGCAGCGGCCTGCTGTGGCAGCGGCTCAGCGCCATCCAGGAGCAACTGGCCCGGCAGTCGGCCGACTCTGGCGCGCAGGCCATCGAGGCCCGCACCATGGCCCGCCAGGCCGAAGAGCTGGTGCGCGACACGGCCGCCCGCCTGTCCGTGGCCGAGGCGCGCGTGAGCGAGGTCGCCCTGCAGCGCAGCCAGCTTGAAGAACTCATGCAAAGCCTGTCGCGCTCGCGCGATGAAAACCTGGTGGTGGACATCGAGTCCGGCATTCGCCTGGCCCAGCAGCAAACCCAGCTCACCGGCAGCCTGGAGCCGCTGGTGGCGGCGCTCAAAAGCGCCAACCAGCGCATCGAGCGCGCCGCCCAGCCACGCCTGGCGCCCGTGCAGCGCGCCATCGACCGCGACCTGGACCGCATCGCCCGCGCCACCGTGACCGACACCGCCGGCCTGCTGGCGCGCCTGGACGACCTGGTGCGCCAGGTGGACGACCTGCCCGTGCTGAACGCCGTGGCCCAGGCCGCTTCCGCGCGGCGCCTGTCCACCGGCCCGGCACCGGCCAGCAGCACACCCGCCCCCACCGAAGGCCTGGCCTGGTGGCAGGCCACGCTGCAGCGCAGTTGGGAGGTGGTGCGCGACGAGGCACGCGGCCTGGTGCGCGTCTCCCGCATCGACCAGCCCGAGGCCATCCTGCTGGCGCCCGAGCAGACCTTCTTCCTGCGCGAAAACCTCAAGCTCAAGCTGCTCAACGCCCGCCTGGGGCTGCTGGCGCGCCAGTTCGACTCGGCCCGTGCGGACCTCAACGGCGCCACGGCGGCGTTGAACAAGTACTTTGACCCGACCTCGCGCCGCACGCAGAACGCGGCCTCGGCCTTGCAGCAAGCCCAGGCCAGCATGAAGACGGCGGAGCTGCCGCGCCTGGACGAAACCCTGTCTGCCCTGGCCACCGCCGCAGCGGGACGATGAGGCTCCAACTGAACTGATATGCGTGCTGCACTTTGGCTTTTGGCGTTGTTTGGCGTGGCCGTGGCCACCGCGCTGTTTGCGGGCAACAACCAGGGCACCGTCACCCTGTACTGGCCGCCCTACCGGATCGACCTGTCGCTGAACCTGGTGCTGATGCTGCTGGTGGGCGGCTTTGTCACCGTCTATGCGGCGCTGCGCGCCCTGGCCGCGCTGCTGGAGCTGCCGCACCAGGCCCGCCGCTGGCGCCTGCAGCAAAAGGAGCGCGCCATGCACACGGCCCTGCTGGATGCCCAGACCCATATGCTGGGCGGCCGCTTCCTGCGCTCGCGCAAGGCGGCCGTGGCCGCACTGTCGCAAGAACACGCGCTGGCCGCCGCCAACGAGGCCGTGCCCCACGGCCACCAGCTGCGCGCACTGGCGCACATGATTGCAGCCGAGTCCTCGCACGCACTGCAGGACCGCGCCACCCGCGAAAGCCATTGGCAGGACGCGCTACAGGAAGCCCCCTTGCGCGGCGCCGTCAGTGAGCAGGAAATGCGCGAGGGCGCCCAGATGCGCGCCGCCCGCTGGGCACTGGACGACCGCGACGCCGACGGCGCCCTGGAACGCCTGGCCGCCCTGCCGCAGGGCGCCGCGCGGCGCACGCTGGCGCTGCGCATCAAGCTCAAGGCCACGCGCCTGGCGCGGCACACACAGGAAGCACTGGACACCGCGCGCCTCTTGGGCAAGCACCGCGCCTTCTCGCCCGCGGCGGCGCAAAGCATCGTGCGCGGCCTGGCCACCGAGCTGATCAACAGCGCCCACGACACCGCCCAGCTGCAGCAGGCCTGGCTGTCGCTGGAGCCTGCTGAGCGCGCCATGCCCGAGCTGGCCATCCACGCCGCGCAGCGGCTGGCCACCCTGGGCGGCGATGCGGCGCAGGTGCGGTCCTGGCTGCTGCCCGTGTGGGAGCGCATGGTGGACCTGCCCGACGCCCTCTCCGAGCAGCACGCGCTGAAGCTCGTGCGCGCGCTGGAGTCCGGCCTGGACGCGCTGGACGCGCCGTGGCTGGCCCGCATCGAAGCCGCGCACCAGGCCAACCCGCGCGACACCCGCCTGCAGTACCTGGCCGGCATGGCCTGCCTCAAGCGCCAGCTGTGGGGCAAGGCGCAACAGCTGCTCACGCAAGCCGCGCACCACCTGGCCGACGCCAGCCTGCGCGCCAGCGCCTGGCGCCACCTGGCCGAACTGGCCGAACGGCGTGGCGACGATGCCGCAGCCGCAGCCGCCTGGAAAAAGGCGGCGATGAGCCTGTAAGAACGTGTTCACGTTCTAAGCGCAGGCCCGCCCGGGCCAGCCCCCGGCGCGACAAGGCGGGAACTTTGAGCGGTCCGCCCCTGTCAATTCACTTTTTTTGAATTAAGTGGTCAATCTGCCTGAAGGCGGAGGCGGCCACGGCTTTCTACACTGCCCCATCGCACGGCGGCCCACCCGGGCCCGCCTCTTCCACTGCATTGCTTTCCATTGCCGCCTTTGATGCCTGCCACCACCGCCCTGCCCCGCCGCTATACGCGCACCGCCATGCTTTTGCACTGGGTGCTGGGCCTCGCGCTGGTCGGCCTGTTCTGCATGGGCCTCTACATGACGGGCCTGCCGTTCTCGCCGCAGCGGCTCAAGCTCTACAACTGGCACAAGTGGGCGGGCATCACCCTCCTGGCGCTGTCGGTGCTGCGCCTGCTGTGGCGCGCCACGCACCGCCCGCCCGCGCTACCGCCTGCCGTGGAGCGGGCCATGCCGGGCTGGCAGAAGGCGGCGCACCATGGCACGCATTTCCTGCTGTATGTGCTGTTCTTCGCCGTGCCCCTGATCGGCTGGGCCTACAGCTCGGCGGCGGGCTTTCCCATTGTGTTCCTGGGCCTGTGGCAGTTGCCGGACTTCGTGCCTGTAAGCAAGGAACTGGCCGATGCCATCAAGCCCTGGCACCAGATCACCGCCTACGCCATGGCGGCGCTGGTACTACTGCACGTAGCCGCCGTCCTCAAACACCAACTCATCGACCGTGACGGCCTGCTCGCCCGCATGCTGCCCGGCCTGCGCTGACCCTTTTCTTCCACCGGAGTTTTCCGCATGAACGTGCCATTCCCCCTGTCCCGCCTCGTGCTTGGCGCCGCCCTGCTGGCCGCCGCGCAGGCCGCCCTGGCCCAGCAACAACTCGTCCCCGCCCAGAGCGAGGTGCAGTTCACCGCGCGCCAGATGGGCGTGCCGCTGGAAGGGCATTTCAAGAAGTTCAGCGCCCAGGTGGCTTTCGACCCCGCCAAGCTGGCCACGAGCAAGATCGCCTTCACGGTGGACACCGGCAGCGCCACGCTGGGCTCCAGGGAGGCCGATGCCGAACTGCCCAAGCCCGTCTGGTTCAACGTGCCCCAATTTCCCCAGGCGCAGTTTGAGTCCACCAGCATCAAGGCGCTGGGCGGCGGCAAGTTCGAGGTGGCTGGCAAGCTCACCATCAAGGGCACGGCGCAGAACGTGGTGGTGCCCGTGGCACTGGCACAAAGCGGCGCCACCACCACGGCCACCGGCACCCTGCCCCTCAAGCGCCTGGCGTTCAAGATCGGCGAGAACGAGTGGGCCGACACCTCCATGGTGGCCGACGACGTGACCGTGAAATTCAAGCTCGCGCTGACCGGCGTGGGCAAGCTCTGAGTTCTTTTTTTCTCACCAACCTTCCAGGAGCCTCTTCATGCGCAAACCCCTGTTCTCCCTGCTCGCCGTGGCCGCCGCCACCGCCCTGACCGCTGGCGCCGCCCAGGCCGCCAACTACGCCATCGACCCCACGCACACCTTCGTGACGTTCGAGATCAGCCACTTCGGCGCCACCACCAACCGCGCCCGCTTCGACAAGAAGCAGGGCACGGTGGAGTTCGACCGTGCCGCCAAGACCGGCAAGGTGGACATCTCCATCGACGTGACCTCGGTGAACTCGGGCACGCCCCCGTTCGACAAGCACCTGCAAAGCGCCGACCTGTTCGACGCCGCCAAGCACCCCACCATCAAGTTCGTGTCCGACAAGTTCAGCTTCAACGGCGACAAGGTCAGCGAAGTGAGCGGCCAGCTCACGCTGCTGGGCAAGACCGCGCCCGTCACGCTCAAGGCCACGCAGTTCAACTGCTATGACAGCCCCATGCTCAAGCGCGAAGTCTGCGGCGGCGACTTCGAGGCCACCATCGACCGCACCCAGTGGGGCATGAACTACGGCGTGGAATGGGGTTTCCCCAAGAACGTGCGCCTGGTGGTGCAGATCGAAGCCATCAAGCAGTAAGCCAGCGGCCCGGGTCACCCCCTCCCCGCCCAGCCCTCGCCGCGGACCCTGCGGCGGGGGCTTTTTTCTGGGGTGCAACGTGGCACAAAAGCCCCTTGCAAAAATTAACTTAACGTAAATCAATTACGAATAGTAGAATCTCCGCACCAAATGAAGGAGACTCGCATGAACGCCGTCCTGACCCCCGACCTGGCCACCCTGCCCGCACCCGCTGCCATCCAGCAGCTGCACCACTACGCCTACAAGGCGCGTGATGCCGAGGAAACGCGCCACTTCTACGAAGACATCCTGGGCCTGCCGCTGTACCACATCATCCAGAGCGACTACGTGCCCAGCACGGGCGAATATTGCCCGTACACGCACTTCTTCTTTCGCCTGCAGGACGGCTCGTTCATCGCCTTCTTCGACCTGGGCGACGACATCAAGGCCGAGCCATCGCCCAATACGCCGCTGTGGGTCAACCACATTGCGTTTCGCGTGAACACCATCGAAGAGCTGCGCAACACCAAGCAGCGCCTGGAGGCCCACGGCGTGGAAGTGCTGGGCGTGACCGACCACCATATCTTCCACAGCATCTATTTCTTTGACCCCAACGGCATCCGCCTGGAGCTGGCGGTGCAGCTGGCCGACGCAACGCAGATGGCCAAGGACAGCACCGTGGCCCACGCCCGCCTGAACGAATGGACGGCGCGCAAGGCACAGTGGCGCAAGGAGCGCGCCGAAGGCAAGGTGGCCGCCCCGCTCAAGCCGCAGGCCAACGACCGCCCTGAGTTTGTACCGCACAAGGCTTGATTGCTATTTAATTTATAGCTACTTGCGCTTATCCAGCAAGCGCCAGAGACCAAAAAGTCTTTGAATTCAAAGGCTGGGGCTCTCCACCAGGGGCGGGCCGGTAAAATCACCGCATCCCGCCTCCAGTCAACCTGACGGCATCCTTTGGGGATGCCGTTTTCATTTGCGATTGCGCCATGAGCGACACCACTGCACAACCCGGCCTGAACAGCCTGTCCAAGTCCTTTGAACCCGCCGCCCTGGAAGCCCACTGGGGCCCCGAATGGGAAAAGCGCGGGTACGGCACCGCGGGCCACCGGGGCACGGGCGTGCCGCGGGCGGGCGAGCCTGCGTTCTCCATCCAGCTGCCGCCCCCCAACGTGACCGGCACGCTGCACATGGGCCATGCGTTCAACCAGACGATCATGGACAGCCTCACGCGCTACCACCGCATGCGCGGCTTCAACAC
>DAIQRN010000139.1:0-6658 GCA_036786185.1 Acidovorax sp.
GAAGCTGCCCGCGCTGGCGTGCCTTACGTCAACCAGCGCTGGTTGGGCGGCATGCTGACCAACTTCAAGACCGTCAAGACCTCGATCAAGCGCCTCAAGGACATGAAGGCCCAGCAAGAAGCTGGCCTCGAAAACCTGAGCAAGAAGGAGCAACTGACGTTCTCCCGCGAAATCGAAAAGCTCGAAAAGGACATCGGCGGCATCCAGGACATGGCTGCTCTGCCCGACGCCATCTTCATCATCGACGTGGGCTTCCACAAGATCGCCGTGGCTGAAGCCAAGAAGCTGGGCATCCCGCTGATCGGTGTGGTCGATACCAACCACTCGCCTGAAGGCATCGACTATGTGATCCCTGGCAACGACGACTCGGCCAAGGCCGTGACGCTGTACGCCCGTGGCATCGCTGATGCGATCATCGAAGGCCGCAACAACGCCGTGAATGAAGTGGTCAAGGCCGCTGCGTCCGAAAACTCGGACGAATTCGTGGAAGTGCAAGAAACCGCCGCCTGATCACCCGGCTGCGCGATGCGTCGCGAAGAAAAGCGGGGCCCCTGGTGAGCCCCCTTTTTTTTAGCCTGAATCTGGTCTTACTGAACTGAACACTGAAGGAATAAAGATGGCTGCAATTACCGCAAGCATGGTCGCCGAACTGCGCGCAAAGACCGATGCTCCCATGATGGAATGCAAGAAGGCGCTGACCGAAGCCGATGGCGACATGGCCAAGGCCGAAGAGCTGCTGCGCGTCAAGCTGGGCACCAAGGCAGGCAAGGCCGCCTCGCGCGTGACCGCCGAAGGCGTGGTCGCCAGCTACATTGACGGCACCACCGGTGCTCTGGTTGAAGTCAACAGCGAAACCGACTTCGTCTCCAAGAACGACAGCTTCATCGCCATGGCCAACGCCGCTGCCAAGCTGGTGGCCGAGCACAACCCCGCCAACATCGAAGCCCTGGGTGCCCTGGCCTATAGCCAGGACGGCTTTGGCCCCACCCTGGAAGACGTGCGCAAGGGCCTGATCGGCAAGATCGGCGAGAACATGTCGTTCCGCCGCTTCCAGCGCTTCAGCGGCTCCAACCTGGCAGCCTACCTGCATGGCTCGCGCATTGGCGTGGTCGTCGAATTTGACGGCGACGCAACCGCCGCCAAGGACGTGGCCATGCACGTGGCCGCCATGAAGCCCGTGGCCCTGACCAGCGCCGACGTGCCCGCCGACCTGATTGCCAAGGAGCGTGCCGTGGCCGAAGGCAAGGCTGCCGAGTCCGGCAAGCCCGCCGACATCGCGGCCAAGATGGTCGAGGGTTCGGTGCAGAAGTACCTCAAGGAAGTCTCGCTGGCCGATCAGATCTTCGTGAAGGCCGCCGACGGCAAGCAGACGGTGGCTGCCATGCTCAAGGCCACCAACACCAACGTGAAGAGCTTCACGCTCTACGTCGTGGGTGAAGGCATCGAGAAGAAGACTGACGACTTCGCCGCCGAAGTGGCCGCCCAGGTGGCTGCTGCCAAGGCCACTGCTGCCTGATCGGCTGCACTGCAGCCCCGCCCCCCGCATTCACCGCCGTACCTGCCTTTGGAGAAATCACCCATGTCCCACGCTGCACCAGCCCACAAGCGCATCCTGCTCAAGCTGTCTGGTGAGGCGTTGATGGGGGATGACGCCTTTGGCATCAACCGCGCCACCATCGTCCGCATGGTGGAGGAGATCGCCGAAGTCACCCGTCTGGGTGTGCAGGTGGCGGTGGTGATTGGTGGGGGCAATATTTTCCGTGGCGTCGCGGGTGGATCGGTCGGAATGGACCGTGCCACGGCCGACTACATGGGCATGCTGGCCACCGTGATGAACGCGCTGGCTTTGGCCGACGCCATGGACAAGCAGGGCCTGACGGCCCGTGTGATGTCCGCCATTGCCATCGAGCAGGTGGTCGAGCCCTATGTGCGCCCCAAGGCCTTGCAGTACCTCGAAGAGGGCAAGGTCGTCGTTTTTGCGGCAGGCACGGGCAACCCGTTCTTCACCACCGACACTGCCGCGGCACTGCGTGGCGCCGAGATCGGCGCCGAGGTGGTGCTCAAGGCCACCAAGGTGGACGGCGTTTATACTGCCGACCCCCAGAAGGACCCCACTGCCACGCGCTACACGAAGCTCAACTTCGACGAGGCCATGTCCCGCAACCTGGGCATCATGGATGCCACGGCCTTTGCGCTGTGCCGCGACCAGAAGCTGCCGGTGCGCGTGTTCTCCATCATCAAGCATGGCGCATTGAAGCGTGTGGTGATGGGCGAAGACGAAGGCACGCTGGTTTACGCTTGACCATTTTCTGCCGCTGGCCCCGGGGCCAGCTGGCGGGCCGCCTCCAGGAGAACAACATGACGATTGCCGACATCAAGAAGAACGCTGAAACCAAGATGGACCAGTCCATCGCGGCCTTCAAGAACAACCTGCAGAAGATCCGTACCGGTCGCGCCAACCCCGCCTTGCTGGATTCTGTCCAGGTCGATTACTACGGCTCCATGGTGCCCCTCAGCCAGGTCGCCAACGTATCCCTCATCGACTCGCGCACCATCAGCGTTCAGCCTTGGGAAAAGGGCATGGGCGTCAAGATCGAGAAGGCCATCCGCGAAAGCGACCTGGGCCTGAACCCAGCCTCCATGGGCGACCTGATCCGTGTGCCCATGCCGCCCATGAGCGAAGAGCGCCGCAAGGAAATGACCAAGCTGGCGCGCAATGAGGGCGAAAGCGCCAAGATCGCTGTGCGCAACCTGCGCCGCGATGCAAACGAGTCGGTGAAGAAGCTGGTCAAGGACAAACTGGCATCCGAAGACGATCAGAAGCGCGCCGAAGCCGACGTGCAGAAGGTCACCGACAAGCACATCGCCGAAATCGATACGCTGGTGTCCGCCAAGGAACAGGACATCATGGCGGTTTAAGCCGTCAGGGCTTGAACGGTTCCCATGTTGGACTCTCTGGTGGTGCCACACCACATTGCCATCGTCATGGATGGCAACGGCCGCTGGGCCACGCGTCGTTTTTTGCCGCGCCTGGCGGGCCACAAGCAAGGGGTTGACTCGCTGCGCCGCTGTGCACGCGCCTGTGTACAGCGTGGCGTGGGCGTGCTCACCGTCTTCGCGTTCTCTTCCGAAAACTGGAACCGCCCGGCCGATGAAGTCTCCGGCCTCATGGAGTTGCTGGCGCTGGCGCTGGCGCGCGAGGTGCCACAGCTCAAGAAGGACGGGGTGCGCCTGTACTTCGTGGGTGAGCGTGCCGGGCTCTCGCCCAGGGTGCGCGACGGCCTTGCGCAGGCAGAAGCGGCCACGGCAGAGAACAGTCGCTTGGTGCTCAACGTGTGTTTCAACTATGGTGGGCGCTGGGACATTGCGCAGGCAGCGGCCTTGCTGGCAGCGCGCGCCGAGCCCATCACTGAAGCCAGCCTGCAAGGTGCCATGGCCCTGGCCCATGTGCCAGACCCGGACCTGGTGATCCGCACGGGGGGCGAGATGCGGATCAGCAACTTCCTGTTGTGGCAATCTGCCTACTCCGAGTTTTTCTTCAGTGATCGGTTGTGGCCGGAGTTTGACGAGTCGGCGCTGGACGAGGCGATTGCAGCCTTTGGCGGCCGCGAGCGCCGTTTTGGCAAAACCTCCGAACAGATCCTGTCCGCGCATCCCCAGCCGATGCCGGGCTGAAAGCCTCATGCTCCAACAGCGCATCATCACCGCCCTTGTGTTGCTGGCCATCTTGCTGCCAGCGCTTTTCTACACGCCGTCCACCGTGCCTTTCATGGTGGTGGTGCTGGTGCTCATGGCCGCTGGCGCCTGGGAGTGGGGGCGCCTGAGCGGCTTGGGCCAGGCCGGTTCCGTCGCTGTGGGGGCGGCCTGTGTCGCGCTGTGCGGCGCCTCCTGGGCGCTGGGCTGGGTGGGGCGCCCGTTGACGGCCCTGTGGCTGGTCGGGGGTGGGCTGTGGGTACTGGCGGCCGCCTGGCTGCTGCGTGCGGGTGTGCCGGGTTGGCCGCGCATTGCGGCCGGCGTGCGACTGGTGGCAGGGGTGCTGGCCCTGTGGCTGGCCTGGTTGGCCGTGGTGCAGGCGCGCCAGATGGGCGTCAACTTCCTGCTGTCGGTGCTGCTGCTGGTATGGGTTGCCGACATCTTTGCCTATTTCGCAGGACGCGCCTTCGGCCTGCGCTTTACCAAAAACAAGCTTGCTCCCTCCATCAGCCCCGGCAAGAGCTGGGAAGGCGTGTGGGGCGGCCTGGCGGGCGTGATGGTGATGGCCTTTGTCTGGGTGGCTGCCGATGCCCATTGGCAGGCGGCTGTGCCCAGTTTTTACAGTCGCATGGCCACGCAGGGCTGGTGGCTGCTGGTGATTGCGGCGCTGTTCATGGTGGCCATGAGCGTGGCGGGCGATCTGGTCGAGTCCCTCATCAAGCGCAGCGCGGGTGTGAAGGACAGCAGTGGCCTGCTGCCTGGCCATGGCGGCGTGCTGGACCGCGTGGATGCGCTGCTGCCCACGCTGCCACTGGCCATGATGCTCGCCAGCCTGACGACAACATGATGATGAAACAACGAATCACGGTACTGGGCTCCACGGGCTCTATCGGCACCAGCACGTTGGATGTGGTGGCCCGCCATCCGGACCGGTTCGAGGTGTTCGCCCTGAGCGCGGCCACCCAGGTGGGCCTGATGCTGGCGCAGTGCGCGCAGTTTCGCCCCCGCTATGCCGTGATGGCCAGTGAGACCCATGCCCAACTCCTGGCTGAAAAAATCAAGGCAAATGGGCTTCCAACGCAGGTCCTGCAAGCGCAAGATGCTCTTGAAATAATAGCGTCACACGATGAGGTGGATGCTGTCATGGCCGCCATCGTCGGCGCTGCCGGGCTGGCCCCCTGCCTGGCCGCGGCCCGTGCAGGCAAGCGCCTGCTGCTGGCCAACAAGGAGGCTCTGGTGGTGGGTGGCGGGCTGTTCATGCAGACGGTCAGACAGGGTGGCGCCACGCTGCTGCCCATCGACAGCGAGCATTCCGCCATTTTCCAGTGTCTGCCGGAGGACGCATCCACCTGGCCCGACCGGGTGGACAGCATCCTGCTTACGGCGTCGGGCGGGCCGTTTCGCCAGCGCGACCCGGCCACGCTGGCAGACATCACCCCGGCCCAGGCCTGCGCGCACCCCAACTTCACCATGGGCCGCAAGATCTCGGTGGACTCCGCCACCATGATGAACAAGGCGCTCGAAGTGATCGAGGCGCGCTGGCTGTTTGATCTGCACCCGGACCAGATCAAGGTGGTGATCCATCCGCAGCAGATCATCCATTCGATGGTGCAGTTCAAGGACTCTTCCATCCTGGCGCAGCTGGGTACGCCCGACATGCGCGTGCCGATTGCCTGCGGCCTGGCCTGGCCCGAGCGCATTGCCAGCGGTGCAAGCCGGCTCGATTTTTCGACGCTCTCGGCCCTGGCTTTTGAAGAGGCGGATGCGGTCCGTTTCCCCGGCCTGCACCTGTCCTGGCAGGCGTTGAAGGCCGCCGAGGGGACCACGGCCGTCCTGAACGCGGCCAATGAGGTGGCTGTGGGGGCGTTCCTGCAGGGGCGGCTGCGTTTTGACCGCATCCATGCGGTGAATCTTGCAACTTTGGAGGCGATTGCCCCCTCCAAGCTGGATTCGCTCGCGGCGCTGTTGGACCTGGATGCCCAGGCGCGCCACGCAGCCGAGCATGCGGCAGGCCGCATGGCGGCTTGAGCGCCACCGACGCAAGGGAAACGTCTGCATGCTGCTCACCATTGTTGCCTTCATCGTCGCCCTGGGACTTCTGATTGCTGTGCACGAGTACGGCCACTATCGGGTGGCTGTGGCCTGCGGGGTGAAAGTGCTGCGTTTCTCCGTGGGATTTGGCCGTCCGCTTCTGCGCTGGCAGCCCAAGGGATCGCCCACCGAGTTTGTGCTGGGTGCCTTCCCGTTGGGCGGGTATGTGCGCATGCTGGACGAGCGCGAGGCGCCTGTGGCGGAGCAAGAACGTCATCTGTCTTTCAACGCCCAACCGTTGCGCTCCCGTGCGGCGATCGTGGCTGCGGGGCCCATCGCCAACCTGCTGCTGGCGGTGCTGTTGTACTCCATCGTGAACTGGAACGGGGTGGAGGAGCCCAAGGCCGTGCTTGCCAGCCCGGTAGCGGGTTCGGTGGCGCACAACGCAGGCCTGCGCGGCGGCGAATTGGTGGTGCAGGCGGCGCTGGGGACGGACGATATGGAGCCTGTGCGCTCCTTTGAAGAGCTGCGCTGGCTGCTGACGCGTGGCGCGCTGGAAGGCGAGACCGTGCGCCTGGATGTGCAGCCCCGCTCGGGCGCCGCCCACCAGGAGATCCGGCTGGACATGTCGGTCATCGATAGCCGCGAGGCCGATGCCCAACTCTTTCGCAAGATCGGCATCCTGGGGCCCTGGACACGTCCGGTCCTGGGCGAGGTCATGCCCGACGGAGCCGCTGCGCGCGCTGGCCTGCGCGAAGGGGATGTGGTGCTCAGGATTGGAGCGACCGATGTGGTGGATGGTCAGCAACTGCGCGAGCTGATTCGCCAATCCGTGAAGGGCTCCCACCCACTGTCACAAACCTGGCGCATCGACCGTTCGGGGCAGGCCCTGAGTCTGGAGGTGTTGCCGGAGGCCAAGGCCGAGCCGGGTGCT
>DAIQRN010000140.1:0-6598 GCA_036786185.1 Acidovorax sp.
TGGAGATGCCAGGCCCTTCGTAAATGCCGCGCCCGGCAGAGGCTTTGCCAATCGCATGGATGGCCTGCTCGTAAGAGGCGTAGTAGTGCTTGGCGTCTTCGCTGGTCAGCGCGGCCTCACCCAGCATGTCGTACGAATAGCGAAAGCCCTCGGCCTCCATCGTACGGGCGTTGCGCAGGGCCTCGTCAATGGTTTCGCCCGTCACAAACTGCTCGCCCATCATGCGCATGGCCATGTCCACGCCCTTGCGGATCAGGGGCTCGCCGCCCTTGGCCGTAAGGCGGCTGAGCGAGCTACCCAGGCTGCTTTCGCTGTGCGTGACCACCAGCTTGCCGGTGATGAGCAGGCCCCAGGTGGCGGCGTTGACGAAGAGCGAGGGGCTCTTGCCCAGGTGCGAATCCCACTGGCCGTTGCTGATCTTGTCGCGGATGAGCGCGTCGCGCGTGGCCTTGTCGGGAATGCGCAGCAGCGCCTCGGCCAGGCACATCAGCGCCACGCCTTCTTGGGATGACAGTGAAAACTCCTGCAGCAGCCCCTGCACCAGGCCGGCACGACCAGCGCTGGCCTTGCGCTCGCGCAGCGACTTGGCAATGCGCAGCGCCAGTTGTTGCGACGCCGTGGCCAGCTCTTGCGGCAGGCGGGCCTGTGCCAGCAGCGGTGCCAGGGCCTCGGGCTCGGGGCGGCGGTAGGCGGCGGTGATGGGCGCGCGCAGCGGGTTGGTGAGCGGGGTGCGGGGCGCGAACTGGGCGAACGGAGCGGTGGGTTGCGTCATGGCGATGCCTTGGGTGGAAGGTGGGTGCCAAACAGGGTTTGGCGCAATGAAAGCGATGATCCCCGGACTTGAGCCGAATGAATATTCAAAGAATGCGCTATTGTTTGAATAATTCACTAAGAATAGGTGCCATGGAAAATAATCTGGACCGCATCGACCGAAAAATCTTGTCAATCCTGCAAGAAGACGGGCGCATCGCCAATCTGAAGCTGGCCGAGGCCGTGGCCTTGTCGCCCACTGCCGTGCTGGCACGGGTGCAGCGCCTCACGCGCGAGGGCTACATCCTGGGCTATGAGGCGCGCCTCAATCCCATGAAGCTGGGCGCGGGCATGCTGGTGTTTGTGGAGGTGCTGCTGGACCGCACCACGCCCAATGTGTTCGACCAGTTCAAGGCGGCGGTGCAGGTCCACCCCGAGATCATGGAATGCCACATGGTGGCGGGCGGGTTCGACTATCTGCTGAAAACCCGGTCCGCCGACATGAACGCCTACCGCGTGTTTGCGGGCAATGTGCTGTGGCAGCTGCCCGGCGTGCGCGAGACGCGCACCTACGCGGTGATGGAAGAGGTCAAGCACAGCAACCATCTGCACCTGAGGTAGTGCCTGGCACGGTGGTTTGGCGGCGCGCAAGCCACAACCGCTTTGGCCCGGCGGGCCAAAGCCCGCATAATCCCCACGAGAGAGTCACCGTTCCAGGAGAAGAAACATGAAGGCCCTTCCATACGCTGCCGCTGCCTTGCTGGCGGCTCTTTTCAGCCAGTCGGCTGCCGCATCGTGCTACGTGATCTATGGCCCCGACAAGGACATCGTGTACCGTGCATCCGAGCCGCCGGTGGACCTGTCGCGCCAGATCCACGAAACCCTGCCCCTGGTCGCGCCCAACTCCACACTGGTGTTCTCGCCCGACAACCATGGCTGCGATGTGCCCATCAACAAGCTGCCGCTGGCTTCCACCTCGGTGCAGGGCATGCGCCCCGCGCGCGCAGACCGCGGCTGAGCACACGGCCGCATCCGTCAGGCCGGGACCGGCGCAGCCCCAGGCCTGAGACAATCAGGGGATGAGCGAACCGAAAGAATTCTCCCCCGCGCTGGAATCCGCCGCCGAAGCCATTGCCGACCTGCCCGAGGGCTGGCTGCAGGTGCAGTCCATGGACCTGGACGCCCAGGGCGTGGCCCGCAAGTCCGATGGCAAGGTGATCTTTATCGACGGCGCCCTGCCGTCCGAGTTGGTCACCGCCAACACCCACCGCAAGAAGAACAACTGGGAGCAGGCCAGCCTGGTGGCGATTCACCGCGAATCGTCGCAGCGCGTGCGCCCCGGCTGCCCGCATTTTGGCCTGCACGCGGGCGCCTGCGGCGGCTGCAAGATGCAGCATCTGCACGGCGGCGCGCAGGTGGCCGTCAAGCAGCGCGTGCTGGAAGACAACCTCTGGCACCTGGGCAAGGTGCGGGCCGACATCGTGATGCGCCCCATCGAAGGCCCCGCCTGGGGCTACCGCTACCGCGCCCGCCTGGCGGTGCGCCATGTCATCAAGAAGGGCCAGGTGCTGGTGGGCTTTCATGAGCGCAAGAGCCGCTACATCGCCGACATGCAGACCTGCAAGATCCTGCCGCCGCATGTGGACGCCCTGCTGATGCCGCTGCGGGCGCTGATCGCCGACATGGACGCGCGCGACACCTGCCCGCAGATCGAACTGGCCTGCGGCGACACCGTGACCGCCCTGGTGCTGCGCCACCTGGAGCCGCTGAGCGATGCCGACATCGCCCGGCTGCGCGCCTTTGCCGCCGCGCACGGCGTGCAGTGGTGGCTGCAGTCCAAGGGCCCCGACACGGTGAAGCTGCTGGACGAAGGCGGCGAGCCGCTGTCGTACGCGCTGCCGGACTTTGGCATCACCATGCCTTTCAAGCCCACGGACTTCACCCAGGTGAATCCGCAGATCAACCGGGTGCTGGTGAGCCGCGCGCTGCGCCTGCTGGACGTGCAGCCCCACGAACGCGTCATCGACTGGTTCTGCGGCCTGGGCAATTTCACGCTGCCGCTGGCCACGCAGGCGCGCGCGGTGCTGGGCATCGAGGGCAGCGAGGCGCTGGTGGAGCGCTCCCGCGAAAATTACGCGTCCAATCAGGCTCTAAGGCACGACCAGAAAGCGCTGGCAGCTACTGAGTTTGTAGCGCGCAACCTGTTCGAGATGACCCCCGAGATGCTGGTGCAGGACGGCGTGGCCGACAAATGGCTGGTGGACCCGCCGCGCGAAGGCGCTTTTGCCCTGGCCAAGGCGCTGGCCGACATCGAGCAGGCCCGCATTGGCGCCGAGGGTGCGGGCCCGCTGCCCGCCGGGGCCGAGGGCTGGACGCCGCCCAAACGCATCGTCTATGTGAGCTGTAATCCCGCCACGCTAGCCCGCGATGCCGGGCTGCTGGTGCATCTGGCGGGTTACCGCTGCACGGCGGCGGGCATGGTCAACATGTTTCCGCACACGGCGCACGTGGAGAGCATGGCGGTGTTTGACAGGGACTGAGAACCGCCCGTCCCGAGGGCGGCCCCGCGATGGTCGATCAGCTGCGGCTATCGCGGCTGTCGCGGGTATCGGTCTCGATGTCCTCGCTGCCCTTGCGCTCGGGCTTCTCGACCTTGCCCAGCACCGAGGGCGTGCCCTCGATCTTGTTCTCGCGCATGTAGGCGTCCATGTCCTTCCAGCCTGCAAACACCGAGGCCTTGGCGGCCTTGGGGTTCAGGGTGTAGCAGTCTTCCAGGCCGCGCAGGGCATGGCGGCACGCGCCGCCGATGGCCTTGGCTTCGGCCTCGCGCTGCGCAATGCGGGGGTCTGGCCCCAGGCCGGGGATCTTGTCGCAGCCGCTGAGCAGCAGCGCAGCGGCGGTGGCGGCCAGCAGGCGCAGCAGGGTAGGGGGCAGGTGGCGGCGGTGCATGTATCTGCATTATCGGCAACTGGCGCCCGTGATTGAGGCTTGAGCCTGGCGGCGGGCACGATAAAAAGCAAAAAGGCTCCCGAAGGAGCCTTTGGGGATGGAGGGTGACCTCGGTCAGTCGCGCTCGCCGCCCATGATGCCCAGCAGGGCCAGCAGGCTCTGGAACACGTTGAACAAGTCCAGGTACAGGGCCAGCGTGGCGCTGATGTAGTTGGTCTCGCCGCCGTCCAGGATCTGCTTGAGGTCGTACAGCATGTAGGCACTGAAGATGCCGATGGCCGCCACCGAGATGGCCATCATGCCGGCCGAGGAGCCCACGAACACGTTGACGATGGCGCCCACCATGAGCACCAGCGCGCCCACGAACAGCCACTTGCCCATGCCCGAGAGGTCGCGCTTGATCACGCTGGCCAGGCTGGCCATGACGAAGAACACGCCGGCCGTGCCCGCAAAGGCGGTCATGATCAGATCGGTGCCGTTCTTGAAGCCCAGCACCATGCCAATCAGGCGCGAGAGCATCAGGCCCATGAAGAAGGTAAAGGCCAGCAGCACGGGCACGCCCGCAGCCGAGCGCTTGGTCTTCTCGATGGCGAACATGAAGCCGAACGCGCCGCCCAGGAACACGATCAGGCCCAGGCCGCCGGTCAGCGAGCGCGTGATGCCGGTGGCCACGCCCACCCAGGCGCCGAGCACCGTGGGGATCATGCTCAGGGCCAGCAGCCAGTAGGTATTGCGCAGCACCTTGTGGCGCTCTTCCTGCGAGACGCCGTAGCCCGCGGAGCCCCCCAGGGTAGTGACTCGGTCATTCATTGTGTGTCTCTCCTTGTTGGCCTGCACAGCGCAGACGCTACAAATTTTAGAGGGTAGCGCCGGGCGGCCCGGCAATAACCGAGCCCGGTCACCTACTTTTGGTAAGGACTCTTTCACCCGGAACGCGGGTGAGAGGCCGGGGAGTAAGCCGCTAAGCTTGTCGTCTTCCATATCAGGATGACCTCATGAAAATCAAGCACGAACTCGAACTGGCCGACGTCAAGGCCATTGCCGCCGCCGCAGAGGCTGAAGCCCAGAAGAACCAGTGGGCCGTGACCATTGCCATCGTGGACGACGGCGGCCATCTGCTGTGGCTGCAGCGCCTGGATGGCGCGGCGGCCCTGTCGGCGCACATTGCACCGTCCAAGGCCCGCACGGCCGCCTTGGGTCGTCGCGAGAGCAAGGTGTACGAGGAGATCGTCAACGGCGGCCGCACGGCCTTCCTGAGCGCGCCCACCATTGACGGCCTGCTGGAGGGCGGCGTGCCCATCCTGAAAGACGGGCAGTGCCTGGGAGCGGTGGGTGTGAGTGGCGTCAAGTCCACCGAGGATGCGCAGATTGCCCGCGCGGGGATTGCCGCATTGGGGCTTTGATTGCTATTGTTTATATAGCTGCTAGCGCTTTATGGTAGAGCGCTCGAACCATATTTCATGAAAAAACCGGCCTCTGGCCGGTTTTTTGTTGGGAGCGTGGAGAAAAAAAGCCTGGCTACGCGAGCAAGCCCGTTGGCTGGCAAAAACGACCCTTGCGGACCTTGGAGTCCGGGAGTCGCCCCACGATGAAACTCTGAATGCGGGTGCTGCCGATGCCTTACTTGGTCAGGATCAGCTTGCCCAGCTTGGTGGCCTGCAGGCGGTACAGGACACCGTTGTGGTGAATGGTGACCGCCTTCTGGCCTTGCAGCAGGGCCTGGCTTTCCACGGCAGGCTGCTGCTGACCCTGGGCGCTCGGGGAGAGCTTGCCAGACGAGGTGCGGGAGGCGCTGAGCGTGGGAGGAAGGTGCAGGGTGGCTTGCATGAAAAAGGTCCTGGTCGGTACGATTGGTTAATGATAACCATTCTCAATAACTTTTCCAGTGCTTTCACAAAGAATTGCAAATTTATTTACTGCGGGTCGGTCACAAAGCCGATCTTGCGCACTCCGGCACGTTGCGCCGCCGCCATGGCCTGTGCCACGCGTTCGTAGCGCACTTCCTTGTCGCCACGGATGTGCAGGTCGGGCTGGGGCTGCTTGGCGGCCTCGGCCTGAAGGCGGGGGAAGAGCTCCTGCTCCGTGACCTGCGTTTCGTTCCAGAAGTACTGGCCGTCGGCGGACACCGACAGGCGCACGGTTTCGGGTTTCAGGTCCTCGGGCTGGTTGGTGGCGCGGGGCAGGTCCACGTTGACCGAGTGTTTCATCACCGGCACGGTGATGATGAAGATGATGAGCAGCACCAGCATGACGTCCACCAGGGGCGTCATGTTGATCTCGTTCATCACGTCATCGGCATCGTCTTGGGTTCCGAAGGCCATGGCTCAGCTGCCTTTCTTCAGGGGCAGGACCTTGCCTTGCTCGCCGCCCGCCGTCACGCGGGCACCGGTCACGAAGTAGGCGTGCAGGTCGTGGGCAAAGCTGTTGAGGCCGCCCAGGATGGACTTGTTGCCGCGCACCAGGGCGTTGTAGCCCAGCACGGCGGGGATGGCCACCGCCAGGCCCAGGGCCGTCATGATCAGCGCCTCGCCGATGGGGCCCGCCACCTTGTCGATGGTGGACTGGCCCGACGTGCCAATGGCCACCAGCGCGTGGTAGATGCCCCACACGGTGCCGAACAGGCCGATGAAGGGGGCGGTGGAGCCCACGGACGCCAGGATGGCCAGGCCCGACTGCAGGCGTGCGGTGAATTCGTCGATGCAGTTGCGCAGGCAGCGGGTGACCCAGTCGCTCACGTCCAGCGTGTCGTGCAGGTGGGCCTTTGTGTTGCGGTGGTGGGCCGTGGCCTCGCGGCCTTCCAGCGCCAGGTGGCGGAAGGGGTTGGCGTTGTCCTTGCCCAGCTTGGCCAGGCCGGTGGCGAAGTCCTCGCTGTGCCAGAAGTCGCGCGCGGCGCGGGCCT
>DAIQRN010000141.1:0-6563 GCA_036786185.1 Acidovorax sp.
GCTGCCGCCGTCAGCGCCGCCGGAGGCCTGGGCATGCTGGGCTGCGGCATGCGCTCGCCCGAGGCCATGGCCCAGGCGGCGGCGGCCGTGCGCGCCGCCACGCCCCGGCCCTTTGGCATGAACCTGTTCGTGCAAGACACGCCCACGCCCGACCCCGCCACGGTGGCCGCCGCCCTGGCACGCCTGGCGCCCCTGTATGCCGAGTTCGGCCTGGAGCCCGCCGTGCCCACACGCTGGTGCGAGGACTTTGCGGAGCAGTTCGAGGCGCTGGTCGAGGCCCGCCCGCCGGTGGCAAGCTTTACCTTTGGCATCCTCAGTGCCGCGCAGGTCGAGCGCCTGCACGGCGTGGGCTGCACCGTCATCGGCACGGCCACCACCGTGGCGGAAGCCCGCGCCTGGGCCGACGTGGGCGCGGACGCGGTGGTCGCCAGCGGCATGGAGGCAGGCGGGCACCGGGGCACCTTCCTGGACAGCTTCGAGGCCAGCATGGTGGGCACGCTGGCGCTGGTGCCGCAGTGCGTCGATGCGCTGGCCATCCCCGTGATCGCGGCCGGCGGCATCATGGACGGGCACGGTATTGCCGCCGCGCAGGCGCTGGGCGCGCAGGCCGCGCAGATGGGCACGGCCTTCCTGGCCTGCCCGGAGTCCGCCATCGGCCCGGCCTACCGCGCCGCCCTGGCCCAGGCCACGGGCACCGACACGCGCACCACCCGCATCTATTCCGGCCGCCCGGCGCGCGGCATTGTCAACACCATGCTGCAGCGGCTGCAAGCCCATGAGGCCGACATGCCCGCCTACCCCGTGCAGAACGCGCTGACCGGCCCGCTACGCCGCGCCGCCGCCCAGGCGGGACGGGCTGACTATCTGTCGCTGTGGGCAGGCCAGGGCGTGGCAGCGGCGCGGCCCCTGCCTGCGCAGGCACTGGTAACGCTGCTGGAGCAGGAATGGCGCGACGCCTGCCGCGCCCTCTGATTGCCAACCGGCCCTGCCGCGTTCGCCCGGCCACCCCGGTGCGGGCCCAGACCTAGGCGCACGCTGCCGGAGCGCGGCGGCTATGGCAGTATCGCAAGCTCCCCGACCGGTACCCTCCCCCGCCATGCGCATCCTTCTTTTGCTTCGCGACCTCTCGCCCAACGGCGTCACGACCTACAACCGGATGCTGGCCCAGGAGCTGCGGCAACAAGGGCACGAGGTGCTGGTGTGGCCGTCCCTTGGCGAGTTCACACAGCGCAACTGGCGCTGCTGGCTGCTGCACCCCGCGCTGTCGCACCTGATCGCGCAGGGCCTGGCGCGCCTGCGGCCTGATGTGATCTACGTGAACACCTACACCCTGGCCCGTGTGGCCCATGCCGTGCACGACCGACTGGGCATTCCATGGTTTGCCTGCATGCACAACGGGCACTCCGACAAGCGCATGGCGCAGTGGGCCCGGCTGTTTGGCAACGCGCAGGGCCTCGTGACCATGTGCGAGTCGCTGCACGACAAGTACCAGCAACTCGTGGACCGCGACACCGCGCCCGACGCTGCGGGCCGCAAACCAGCGGTGCTGCTCAGCCGCCTGCCTATTGCCATGCCTGCACTGGCGCAGCACCCATCACCCACGCAAGCGCCCCTGACCCTGACTTACTGCTCGCGCATCAGTGGCCAGAAAGGGCCGCGCTGCGAAGCCTGGCTGCGTGCCATTGCCCTGCTGCCCGATGCTGGGCAGTACCGGGTCATGGTGGTGGGCGGTGGCAGCTATTTAAAGCAACTGGCACAGGTGGCCGCCGAGCTGTCGCTGACGGTGGAGTTCACGGGCATGGTGCCCGACACCGACCCATACCTGCGCCGCACCGACGTGTTGACGGGCGCAGGCTACGCGCTGTCCGAAGGACTGGTACGTGGCTGCGTGGGTGTTGGGCTCGGATTTGGTGGCTGTGTGGGCGCCGTGACGCCCGAGCGCCTGGACGAGGCACTGGCCGTCAATTTTGGAGACCACTGCCCCCATCCGCTGCCCGAAGACCCCGGCAGCATCGCCGCAGCGCTCCAGGAAGCCATTGCCTTGTGTGGCACCCCAGGCGCGCGCACCGTGACCGAGCGCTGCCGCAGCCACTTCGAGCCCCGCGGCATTGCACAGGAACTGGTGCAGTTCTGGAAACGGTCACTGCCCGCCCCTACAACGGCCCGGCGCTAGAACCGGGCGTGGAACCAGTGCAAGAACCTGAGCCGGCGCAGCCACCAACCGCGCCGCAGGTAGGCACGCGCCAGGGCCTGGGGGCCGAGCGGAGAAATGGCGAGAAAGTTCTGGCGCATCTCCTCTGCCAGCGCAGACGGCGACGGGGCCGCCGGGACATGCGTACCGGCTTTGCGCAGATAGCGCAGGGCGCCCATCATGCTGCCAGCGGCCTGCTGCGCCAACCCGAGCTGCACGCCCACGTCAGCGCTGCACGGTGATGCTTGCAGCGCCTGGGCAAAGGCTCGCAGCGCAGCGGATTGGTCACGCGCCTTGGGCAGGCTCATGCTGGCCAGAATGCTGCCCGTGCGCTGGCGGTAGGCCACCCAGGGGCGGGGTTCGTAATAAAAACTGCCGGCGCGCAGGGCCATCAAGGGCATGGTGGCCATGTCCTCGAAGTGGCGGCCCACGGGAAAGCGCAAATCATCGCCCCACAGCGCGCGCCGCGAAATCTTGGACCAGGCATGCAGCTGTCCAGTGGACAGCAGCCCCGCCAGCAGCGCGCAGCGGTTGCGCTCCAGGCGCCGCGCCGGGCCGTTGAAGCTGTGGCGGTGGCGCTCGCCACGCAAGCGGTGCTTCCAGTGCTCCCGCTCGCGCCACACGGCAAAGTCGCACAGCACCACGTCCGGTGCATGCGCCTGCACGATGGCGCGCAGGCTGGCGATGGCACCGGGCAGCAGCTTGTCGTCGGAGTCCAGGAACCACAGGTACTCGCCCCGCGCGGCGTCGATCATGGTGTTGCGCGCCGCGCTCAGGCCGCTGTTGCGCTCGTGCCGCAGCAGTTGCAGGCGGTCGGGCCAGCGCCGAGCCAGCTCCTGCATCAGTGCTTCGCTGCCGTCGGTGGAGCAGTCATCCAGCAACAGGATCTGCACGCCATCATCGCCGTCCAGCTGCTCAACAACCGAAGCCAGGCACTCGCGCAGGTAGGGCTGGACGTTATAGACCGGCACCAGGATGCTGAGCCAGGGCGACATGTCAGCCGTCCCCTTCAACGCCTTGCAACGCAGCCCACAGCACGGCCACGTAGAACACGAAGCACATGATGCCGCTGTTGTGGTTGAAGAAGGGCTGCGACAGGCCAAATACGAAGTAGCACACCGGCACCGTGCTGCCCATCACGCGCAGCGCCAGCGCTTCGCGCCAGGGCGGCGAGTCTGTCGCATGGCGGGCCAGGCGCTGGCGGCTCGGCCAGAACATGACCAGCACCCAACCCAGCAACACTGCCTGCAGCAGCACGCCGCCCACGCCCACCTTCACCCAGGCGTCCAGGAAGATGTTGTGGACCTCGGGGTAGTGCATCATTTGCGGAGCGTACTCGCCGGCGTCCACCCGCCGCTGCATTTCCTGCACAAAACCATGCGCGCCCCAGCCGAGCCATGGCTTGGCAGGAATCATGTCGGCCACCAGGTGGTACTGGGCCAGCCGGTTGCCCACCGAGGTGTTCTCCTGACCGCTGTGCACATAGCCGGTGATCTCGGCGGCAGCCTGCTCAACGCGGTCGTTGAAGCGCGGCGTAAAGGCCAGCACCAAAGCCAACGCAGCCAACGCCAGGGCCAGGGCCCCCAGCAACCGCCCGAACCGTTGGGGGCGAATACGCCAGACCCACCACAGCCACAGCGGGACCACGGCCAGCACCGCCAGCCAGCCCCCCCGCGACTGTGACAGCAGCGACGCGGCAAAGCCCAGAACTACGGCAAGCATCATCCCCAAACGCCACGGCCAGCGCGATGGGCGCCAGAAAACGGCCAGCAGCACGGCGGTCAGGCAGGCCAGCAGCAGCGCCAAGTTGCCCCACTGGATGGCGTTGGTGAAGCCGTTGGCCCGGTCCAGCCCCAGGTGGAACACCTGCCAAAGCGCCAAGCACCCCATACCCACACAGCCAATGGGCAGCCCCGCCCGAAAAAATGAGGGGCGCGGCGGGTAGGCGGCCAAATACAACAGGCACAGTGCGCCCAGCAGCCATTTGATGCCCTTGTCCCAGCGGTTCACGCCCACATCCAGGGTGAGCACGAACCACATGCAGCCCATGCCCACCATCAGCAGGCACAGCCCCAGGGTGTAGCGATCAGGCCCGCGCCGCAGCCACGCGGGCGCAAAGCACAGCGCACCCAACAGCAGCAGCAAGGCGGCGTAGGAATAGCCCGAGGGCACCCACAGCGCCAGCGCGGGCAGTAGAAAGGCGGCCGCGCTGGTCATGCGCAAGGAGAAGGCCGTGGCCTTGGCGCCCTGCATCATGCCGTGCCCTCCGCCAGCATCAAGGCGCGGTAGCGCTGCCACATCAGCTCACGCCCGTGGTGCTCCAGCGCCTGCGCACGCGCGGCGGCACCAAGCCGTTCGGCCAGCGCCGTGTCCTGCAGCAGACGCTGCAACGCATCGGCCAACGCCGGTGCGTCCTCAGGGGGCACCAGCAGTCCCGTGCGACCAGGGGCGACGACCTCGCGCACGCCGACCACATCGCTGCCAATGCAGGCGCAGCCCGCGGCCATGGCCTCCACCAGCGCCAGGGGCATGCCCTCCCAGCGCGTGGAGAGGGCAAAGACCTGCGTGGCCGCCAGGCGCTCAGGCAGGTCAGCCACATTGCCCAGAAACTGCACCTGCGTCTGCACGCCCAGTCGCTGCGCCAGAGCCTGCGCCTGGCGCAGCAGCCGCTGGCTGCCTGCACCCGCCAGGTACAACGTGGGCGCCATACCGCGCTCACGCAACAACGCCAGGGCGCGGATCAGGCTGGCGTGGTCCTTTTGCCGCGCAAAACGCGAAGCCATCAGGATGGCGGGCTCCCGGCTCTGCCAGCGCGCGGCCAGCAGGCTGTCGGGAAAGCACTCCAACGTGATGCCGTTGGGGATGGCGATGCACTGCGCGGGCGGGAAGCCGCGTGCAATCAGGCTGGTGCGCACGCCCTCGGACACACCGATGCTCGCCCGTGTGTGCGGCGCCAGCGCCAGCGCTTGCGCAAGGCGTCGCCGCGTGTAGCGCTCGCGCGCGTTGTGCTCCACATGGAAGATGTGCGGCACGCCCTCGGCCACCGCCGCCTGGCGACCCCAGATGTGGTCGCTGAACCCATGGGCAAAGACCACGTCGGGCCGCCAGGTGCGGATGATCCTGCGCAGCTCCCACACGGTGAGAGCATGCAGCCAGTTGGAGACCACGCGCACCTGCAAGCCCTGCGCCTGCAGCGCCTGCACCCGCTGCGCGCAGGTATCGCGCTTGCGCCGCAGCACCAGCATCACCTCCATGCCGGCACTGCGCTGCGCGGCCTGGCACAGGTCAATGGCCACCTGGGTGGCTCCGGAAAAGCCCCCGGTGACGAAATGCAGCACTTTCACAGGGTTTCGCCCTGCCCGCGCCTCGTTGTCGAGCATGCGCAGGGGTCGGGACGGCTCAGTGGCCCGCCCGCACGGTTTCGCCTGCCTTGAGGCGATAGACCGTGCCGCAGTAGGGGCACTTGGCCTCGCCCGAATGGGCCACGTCGAGATAGACCTTGGGGTGGCTGTTCCACAGCTTCATGTCGGCCTTGGGGCTGGGGCAGTAGACACCGCCTTGTGCATTCAGGTCCTTGGCCAGCAGTTCAACGGGAGCTTGCGACATGTTCATCAGACTTTCGTGAGCCAGTGGGCATATTGGGGGTTGCGGCCGTTCACGATGTCGAAGAAGGCGCTCTGGATCTTTTCGGTGATGGGGCCACGGCTGCCCGCGCCGATCTCGATGCGGTCGAGCTCGCGGATGGGCGTGACCTCAGCGGCCGTGCCGGTGAAGAAGGCCTCGTCGGCGATGTAGACCTCGTCGCGCGTGATGCGCTTTTGCACGATCTCCAGGCCCAGATCCTTGGCGATGTGGAACACGGTGTTGCGCGTGATGCCGTTGAGCGCACCGGCCGACAGGTCGGGCGTGTAGATCACGCCGTTCTTGATGACGAAGATGTTCTCGCCCGCGCCTTCGGACACGAAGCCGGAGCTGTCGAGCAGCAGCGCTTCGTCGTAGCCCTCGTCGGTGGCTTCCATGTTGGCCAGGATGGAGTTGGTGTAGTTGCTCACCGCCTTGGCCTGCGTCATGGTGATGTTGACGTGGTGGCGCGTGTAGCTGCTGGTCTTGACGCGGATGCCGCGCTTCATGCCCTCTTCGCCCAGGTAGGCGCCCCAGGCCCAGGCGGCCACCATGAGGTGGATCTGGTTGCCCTTGGGCGAAACACCCAGTTTTTGCGAGCCGATCCAGGTCAATGGACGCAGATAGCAGGATTCAAGCTTGTTTTCGCGCACCACGGCTTTCTGGGCTTCGTTCACTTCTTCCTTGGTGAACGGAATCTTCATGCGCAGGATCTTGGCGCTGTTGAACAGGCGGTCGGTGTGTTCTTCAA
>DAIQRN010000142.1:0-6519 GCA_036786185.1 Acidovorax sp.
TCAGCATGACCTGGCGGCCGTGGTAGGCCATGTTCATCTGCACGCCGCGCTTCTGATTGGCCAGCGTCATCACCGGGCCCACATAGTCTTGCGGCATGTACAGGTGCACGGTCACGATGGGCTCGCGGATTTCCTCCAGCCGCCCCTGGTCGGGCATCTTGGAGGGGTTCTCGACCATGATGACTTCACCATCGGCCTTGACCACCTGGTACACCACGCTGGGCGCGGTGGTGATGAGGTCCTGATCGAACTCGCGCTCCAGGCGCTCCTGCACGATTTCCATGTGCAAGAGCCCCAGAAAGCCACAGCGAAAGCCAAAGCCCAGCGCCTGGCTGACCTCGGGCTCGTAGTGCAGCGAGGCATCGTTAAGCTTGAGCTTTTCCAGCGCATCGCGCAGCTGGTCGTATTCGCTGGCTTCGGTCGGGTACAGCCCGGCGAACACCTGGGGCTGGATTTCCTTGAAGCCCGGCAACGCTTCGGTTGCGGGGCCTGCGTTGTTGGGCAGCTTCTTTTCCAGCGTGATGGTGTCACCCACCTTGGCGGCCTGCAGTTCCTTGATGCCGGCAATGATGTAGCCCACTTCACCCGCCTTGAGGCTTTCGCGTGGCTGGTTGGCGGGGGTGAACACACCCAGGTTGTTGGCTTCATACGAGGCGCCCGATGCCATCATCTTGAAGCGCTCGTTCTTCTTGAGCTCGCCATCCACCACGCGCACCAGCATCACCACGCCCACGTAGGGATCGAACCAGCTGTCGATGATCATGGCACGCAGCGGGCCATCGGGATTGCCGCGCGGCGACGGCACCTTGGCCACGATGGTTTCAAGGATCTCGTCGATGCCCAGGCCGGTCTTGGCTGAGCAGGGAATGGCATCCGTCGCGTCAATACCGATCACATCCTCGATTTCGGCCTTGGCGTTGTCGGGATCGGCATTGGGCAGATCGATCTTGTTGAGCACGGGCAGCACTTCCACGCCCAGGTCGAGTGCCGTGTAGCAGTTGGCCACTGTCTGCGCTTCCACGCCTTGCGATGCATCGACAACAAGCAGTGCGCCTTCGCAAGCGGACAGTGAACGGCTCACCTCGTACGAGAAGTCCACGTGACCCGGCGTGTCGATCAGATTGAGGTTGTAGATCTGTCCATCACGCGCCTTGTACTGCAGCGCTGCAGTCTGTGCCTTGATGGTTATCCCACGCTCTTTTTCGATGTCCATCGAATCGAGCACCTGCGCCTCCATGTCGCGTTCGGCAAGGCCTCCACAGCGCTGGATCAAGCGATCGGCAAGCGTGGACTTGCCATGGTCAATGTGCGCAATGATGGAAAAATTTCTGATGTGGTTCATCAACGAAAAACGTCAAGTGATTGAATTAAAACGGCGCACACAAGAAAAAAGGGCGCGTCGAATGGCGACGCGCCCTGAACCAACAATCATTGGCAACTGCGATAGTTGGAGCCTCATTGTAGGCAAAAAGCCCGCGGATAGAAGCCCGTCCGACTGCATCCAAGGGGAGTTGTCAGGGTGCAACAGGAATTTTATACACAGCTTATTCACAATCAACACAACAACAACGCTGAACAACTTGTGGGTGAGCTGTGGATCAGCTGCGCATGGCACAGCCACATCCCGTATCGTGAATCCGACGCCTATCAATATGCAAATAAGCGTTAATCCAGAGCCTGTATTCTATCGAAATCGATTGATAAGACTTCCAAAACGTGAGTGATGGCTAACTTTTGGACTATTTTTTGATGCACAAGGGTTTTTCAAAAAATTAGTCCACCCGCCCAAAAAGTCTGGATGCACAGGGAGATGACACTCGCCACCGCCCCGTCATCAACCCCCTTACCGGCTGGGCCGGATCAGTGCGTACTGCGCCCACTCACCACGCCGGTACAGCACATTGATGGGCTTGGCCTTGTCCGCCTTGGCCAGCGCAGCCTCAAACTCTTTCACACCGGCCACTTCGGTATTGGCAACCGACAAGATGATGTCGCCCTCACGCAGGCCCGCCCGCGCCGCTGCATCTGCAACCGCCGTCACGGCAACCCCGCCTTTGATCTTGAGCTCCTTCTTCTGCGCATCGGTCAGCTCGGTCACCGCCAGGCCCACTTGCTGCGCGGCTGCAGAGGCCTTGGGCTTTTCTTCGCGGTCCGCGGCCTTGGCCACCGGCTTATCCGGCTCGATCTCGGCAATCACAATCCCCAGGTCGCGAGACGCGCCGCGCCGGAACACGGTCAGGGTACTCTTGTTGCCGGGCTTGGTATTGCCCACCAGGCGCGGCAGATCCGCCACCTTGTCGATGGCCTTGCCATCAAAGCGCGTGATGATGTCACCGGCCTCCACGCCCGCCTTGTCGGCCGGCGAGCCTGACTCCACCCCGGTCACCAACGCCCCTTGTGGCTTGCCCAAGCCAATGGACTCCGCCACATCCCGGGTCACCGGACCGATCTGCACCCCAATGCGACCGCGCGTGACACGGCCCGATGCGCGCAATTGATCGCTGACGCGAATGGCCTCATCCATGGGGATGGCAAACGAAATGCCCATGAAACCGCCAGAGCGCGAATAGATCTGGCTGTTGATACCCACCACTTCGCCCCGCATATTGATCAGCGGCCCCCCGGAGTTGCCTGGGTTGATGGCCACGTCGGTCTGGATGAAAGGCAGGTAGTCGCCCGTATCGCGCTGCTTGGCGCTCACAATGCCTGCCGTGACCGTGTTTTCCAGGCCGAACGGGGAGCCGATCGCCATCACCCACTCCCCCACGCGCAAGCGATTCAAGTCGCCCACCTTGACCGCAGGCAGGCCCGTGGCCTCGATCTTGACGACCGCCACATCCGTGCGCTTGTCCGCGCCGATGATCTTGGCCTTGAATTCGCGCTTGTCCGTCAGTGTCACGATGACTTCATCGGCACCATCGACGACGTGCGCGTTGGTCATCACGAATCCATCGGCCGTCAGGATGAAGCCGGAACCGACACCACGGGGCTGGGGCTCTTCCTCTTGCTGCGGGCGTTGGGGACGCTGCTGGCGGGGCATGTTGGGAATAGGTACGCCGAATCGCCGGAAGAACTCCAGCATCTCCTCGTCCATGCCGTTGGCGCCCGAGCGGCTGGAGACCTTCTCCACTGTACGGATGTTCACCACCGAAGGGCCCACCTGATCCACCAGATCCGTGAAATCCGGCAGCCCGCGCACAGCCGCTGCGGGTTGCGCCAGTGCCGCCTGCGGCAGCAATCCCACGACCCCAGCCATCCCAACCACCATGGATGCAAGCGCTACGGAGCGCAGCATGGTTCCATCAAATTTCCGCATGTTTGACCTTTCTGAACTGTGACGAATACTGTCCTGCAACGGTGTACCACTGTGAAGGGCACCCCGCGAATTGGTTCCCGCAAGACACGCGCAACGCGGTATTTCAGGCAGGGCACTGCACAAAAGCTTGCGCTCAACGCAAACGTTCCAACTGCCCCGCAAACAGACGCAGGGTCTGGACCGGCACTTCCCCGACCACCGTCAGCCACACATCGGGAGGCAGTTTTTGGGAAAGCAGTTGCGTGGCCCCCATGCTGGAGACCTGGGACTGGGCCGGGTGGCGCTGCGCGTCAAACGACTCCACGAACAACGATACCGATGCGAGGCCATCCGAGTAAAAACACTGCAAAACGCCTTGCGCATCGTCCGCCGCCGACACCGCCCGCCGATGGCAGCTGACCGGAACAAACCCCGCCACAGGTTGGCGCAAAAACCACCCCTCGTCCTTGGCGGTGGTCTTGACCACCACCGGAGCGACCACCTTGTAGCCGGACGTCGCATCCATCGAGCGCGAAAGCTGGTCGGCACGCACCGGCGTCTTCAGATCCAGTTCCGAAAAAGCCGACTGCTCCAACACCCGCCCATCAGCTCCCAAGGTCTGCAGCTTGAGCAGCAAGCCGGATTCTCTGTCAATCCAAAGCCGATAGCCGAACCTTAGGCTATCGAGCGGCTTGAACCACACCATGTCCGCCACCAGGCCCGCCACGCGCTCCTGCCCCAGCACGCGCGAAACATAGAACTGCGACAGCGACACGCCGCCCACTGCGGGAACACGCGGAAACAGACCGGATGCCTCGCGGCGATCCACCCGGACGACACGGGCCTGAGGCCAGAAGGTACGCACCTCGTCATTGCGCCGGAAAACAGTGCGTGGAGTGCCATTCAACGCCTCGACCCGCTCCATCTGCAACTGGTCATCGCAGGCCTGCCAGATCCGCGAACTGGCCATGGCGCCGGACGCGGATAAAACGACGAACGTACCGGTATAAGGACGCACGCAGGGCGCGCGGTGCATGCGCTCGATCCACTGCTCTACCGTGCGCTGCCCAGTCTCCGCAGTTACTTCCGAGGCAGCAGCAGCCTCTATGACGGGGGCGCTGACTGCGTGAGAAACACCCACGGCGCACACCAAGGCAAACATTGCCCCCCGAATCCATCTATACCGCTGCATTCCCTTGCCGACCGCATTGCCCCAAACGCTCATCACATGGCCTTGGCGGTGGGGACAGTCCAGGCCTTAGCGCCCAGGCGTCTCAAACGTTGCGTTGCGCAGGAAACCCGCTGGCATCTGCAGGGCCGAGGTACTGCCAAATTGCTTGTGGGCTGCCAGCAGTTCATCCAGGCGCGGGTCGCGGATCATGACCTGCTGCCCTTCTGCATCCGCCACCGCCACGACAGGCGCCGCCGGGGCCGCTGCGGGACGCTCTGCCGACTGCGCAAGCTGCGCTCCCCCGCCCAAGCCCCGCGCATCGCTGCCCTGCAGGCTGGCCAACGAACTCCATCCGATGGCGGCGACCGCCGCCAGAGATGCCACGCCCGCAGCCATCTTCCAGCGGAACACCGATGCATTGGCCGCCTGCGTCGAGTTCGATGCCACCACTGCAACCTGCGCCGGAACGGTTGCGCACACCGGCGGCGCCTCCTTGGCGAGTTCTGCCCGCAATCTGGGTACCAGCGCCACAGAGGTTGGCCGTGCCAGATCCGAAGATCGCAGCACATCACCCACCAGGTGATACAGCTGCCACGTTGCGCGGCCTTCATCGTCCTGGGCCGCATAAGCCATGGCGTCCGCCAGTTCGGCCCCTTGCAGTTGTCCATCCGCCAAGGCAGACAACTGCTCCCGTTTCTCCACATTGCCTGCCATGGAATGACCTGCCTGTTCGTTGTTTGCTACAGCCTTGTTCATTGCATCACCTCACCACCGTTTGCCCGACTGGTTCTCCAGCAACGGACGCACACGGGCCGAAATGGCCTCACGCGCCCGAAAAATCCGCGATCGGACCGTGCCGATAGGACATCCCATCGCCAGCGCGATCTCGTCGTAACTCAATCCCTCGATCTCACGCAAGGTCACGGCCTGGCGCAGATCGTCGGGTAACGCCTCCATGGCCGCGTTGACGGCTTGCGCGATTTCCTGCGCAGCCAGTACGGTCTCGGGGGTTTCTTCGCTGGTTAGTTCGTGTCCGAGGCGGGAAGTTTCATCGTCCTCATCATTCCCGCGCAAGGCGTTTTCGGAGATGACCGGGTTGCGCTTCATGTCCATGAGCGCCTTTTTGGCCGTGTTCACGGCAATCCGGTACAGCCATGTGTAGAACTGCGCCTCGCCCCGAAACTGGTGCAGGGCCCGGTAGGCCCGGATGAAGGTTTCCTGCGCAATATCCTGGATGCTGTCCGTGTCGCGGACCATGCGGCCAATCAGCCGCTCGATGCGGCGCTGGTACTTGATGACCAGCAACTCATAGGCCCGCTGGTCGCCCGCCACCGTGCGCTCCACCAATTGGAGATCGCTATTTTCAGGAGGGGGTGGCGTCATAACAGTCATGGATACTCAGAATTCACGCCCCACGGCTGCTGGCCGGAGCGGTTGCGTCAGGATCAACGCCCGGCTTGGCGCGCGAATATACCGCACGGCGCAAATCCATCCAGCGCTCGGGCTGACTGGACCGGTCCAGCCACAGCCAGATACTGCGATGCCCTGCGGGCGATACCTGCACCCACAAACGTGTTTGCAGGTCCAAAAATACAAGCGGCGCTGCAGCCAGCGCCGTGGATTCAACTTCAGGGGTCCAACCCGCCAGAGACCAGGATTGCCCATCCCAGCGAAGAAAGCCCTGAACCTGGTACCGCCAGAAATGGAACGCACCGCCAATAGCCACCAGCCACACACTGGCGGCCACGCCCACGCTCCCCAGGGTCTCGGCACGGGTTCCCTGAAGAACCCATACCAGCAGCACGGCGGCACCCAGCAGGCCCAGGACCAGCAGACACACCCCAAGAAACCGGCTGCGCCCCACGGGATACAGCACTGCCGGGGCACGCCGGACGGATTTGCTCACGGCACAACCCCCGTCATGAGAGGCGCAAGAAAGATGCCGCCCCGATCAGGCGCGCTTGAACACCAGCGTGCCGTTGGTGCCGCCAAAGCCGAAGTTGTTCTTGACGGCCACGTCGATCTTCATGTCACGCGCCGTGTTGGCACAGTA
>DAIQRN010000143.1:0-6500 GCA_036786185.1 Acidovorax sp.
AGGCATCGAGCCGGGGGGCCAGCACGGCGCGCATGCGCGCCAGCACCGCCGCGCTCCGGGGCCATTGCGCGGCGTCGATGGGCACGGCGTCGGCGCCCAGGTGGCGCTCCACGCACTGCGCGGCCAGCTTTTCGAGCCGCTCGCGCGTGTGGCCCACATGGCGCCAGGACTCGTCGGCCAGGGCCTGCAGCGCGGCGGGGCGCGGGCCGGTCCAGGGCGCCGCCCACTCAGGGTTCAGCGGATCGAAATCGGCCAGGCCCAGGTCCTGCGCCAGCGCCACCAGCAGGCTGCCCTGCCCTGGCGCCACGCCGCCCGGAAAGCGCGCCAGCGCCACCAGCGTGTCGGTGCGCTGGCCCCCCTCGGGCGAGCGGCCCAGGATGTGAAGGCCGTCGCGGATCTGCGATTCCTTGATCTCGCAGAGGTAGGCATCCAGGCGCTGCAGCAAGGCCTCGCGCCCGGTGTCGTCAGCCGGTGGGGCAAAGCCCAGCTCCTGGTGCAGGCCATGCTGCAGCACCTGGTCGAGGATGCCCTGGCGCAGCAGCCGGGCTCGGCGCGGGTCCAGCGACAGGGCCTCGTAGTACTCGTCCATGGCGCGTTCGAGCTGCTGCAGCGGGCCATAGGTTTCGGCGCGGGTCAGCGCAGGCATCAGGTGGTCGATGATGACGGCCTGCGTGCGCCGCTTGGCCTGGCTGCCCTCGCCCGGGTCGTTGACGATGAAGGGGTACAGGTGCGGCAGCGGGCCCAGGATGGCGTCGGGCCAGCAGTCGGCGCCCAGGGCCACGCTCTTGCCGGGCAGCCATTCGAGGTTGCCGTGCTTGCCCACATGCACCACGGCGTCCACCGCAAAGGCGCGGCGCAGCCAGAAGTAGAAGGCCAGGTAGCCGTGCGTGGGCACCAGGTCGGCATCGTGGTAGGTGGCCACCAGGTCCAGGTCGCGACCGCGCGCGGGCTGTATGCCCACGAACACGTTGCCCAGGCGAACACCCGGCACCATGAAGCGGCCACTGCGCACGATGGGGTCGGCGCCGGGCGGGCCCCACAGGGCATTCACCGCGTCCTGGCTGGCCTGCGGCAGCGCGCCGAAGTCGGCCAGGTAGTCGGCCATGGCCAGGCTCTGGCCTGCAGGGCGGTCAGCGTTGGCGTCGAGGTTGTTGGTCACACCCACCACCAGCTGCGCGATCAGCGCGTCGCCGCCCTCGGGCAGATCACCCGTGGCATAGCCCGCATCGCGCAGGGCCTGCAGGATCAGCACGGTGGAGGCCGGTGTATCGAGCCCCACGCCATTGGCCAGGCGCGCGTCGTCGTTCGGGTAGTTGGCCAGCACCAGGGCCACGCGCTTGCCCCCCTGCGGCTTGCTGCGCAGCACGCACCAGCGGCGCGCCAGTTCGGCCACGAAGGCGATGCGCTCGGGCTCGGGCTGGTAGCGCACCACATCGACCTCGGTGCGCTCGCAGCGCCAGGCCAGGCCTTTGAAGCTGATGGCGCGCGCGCCGATGCGCCCGTCCACCTCGGGCAGCACCACCTGCATGGCCAGATCGCGCGGGGCCAGGCCATGCGGGTCGTCCTGCCACTGCTCTTGCGAGCAGCCTGCGGTGATGAGCTGCAGCACTGGCGCGTCACCCGCCAGGGTGACCGCCTGCGCGCCCTCATCGTCACTGCCATCGATGGAGGCCACGGCAAAGCTCGTGGCGTTGAGCACCACGCCCACGCCCTCCCGCGCCGCCATGGCCTGCAACGTGGCCAGGCTCTCGGGGTTTTTGAGCGAATCGACGGCCACGGCCAGGGTGTTGAGCCCGGCCTGCGCAAGCGCTGCCTGCATGGCATCGAACACCGCCGTGTTGCCCGACTGCAGGTGGGCGCGGTAGAACACCAGCATGGCCACCGGCGCACCCGGTAGCCAGGGCGCGGCGGCGGCCGGTGTGTAGGCCATCACCGGCGGCAACGGCCGGGGCGGCGGCGGGCGCGGGCCGATGCCGAAGGCCGCATGGCCGATCAGCGCGAAGAAGGCCAGCGCGTTCTCGCGCCCGCCCTCGCGCAGGCAGCGCCACAGCTGGTGGCAGTCCTCGGGGCTGGCGGTGCTGCGCAGCAGGAGCTGCGGGTCTTCGACGTTGTCGCCCGAGAACATCGCCAGCCACTGGCCGTGGCGCGCCGCCAGCGCCTGCGCCTGCTCGACCACATAGGCCCAGTCGCTGGGGCTGCCCAGGTGGTCGATGACGAGCACGCGCGCGTGGCGCAGCACGTCGTCGGCATACATGTCGGTGGACGCGGGCTGGCGCAGCCACATCAGGTTGGCCAGGCGCACGCGCGGAAAACCCTCGCCCAGGCTGGCCGCCGCGTCGGACAGCAGCGACAGTGTGGTGTCGGCCGCGCTCAGGATGACGATGTCACCCGGCGTCTGCTCCACGCGCACCAGGCCCTGGCCGCCATCCTCGACGTAGCCACCGGGGCGTGTGGACAACAGATGCATGCGGTAGGCCTCAGGCGGTTGCGGGGGCTTCGGCCAGGGCCGATTGCAGCTCGGCCTGCAGCACTGCGGCATCCAGGTGGTCGCCGATCACCACCAGGCGCGTGGCGCGCGCCTCGCCGCTGCGCCACGCGCGGTCGAAATGGCTGTCGAAGCGCTGGCCCACGCCCTGCACCACCAGGCGCATGGCCGCGCCCGGCAGGGCCACGAAGCCCTTGATGCGGTAGATCTCGTGGCGCTGCACCAGGGCAATCAATGCGTCCACCAGGCGGGCCCGGTCGGCCACGTCGAGCGTGACATGGACCGACTCGAACTCGTCGTGGTCATGGTCCTCTTCCTCGTCGTGGTGGGTCTTGCGCGCGTCGATCACGTCTTCCACCGCATGGCCCAGGCCCAGCAGCACACTGGGGTCGATGCGGCCATGCTGGGCGTGCACGAACTTCACGCCCGGCAGGGTCTCGCCGCGCACGATGGCTTCCACTTGGGCCAGGGCCTCGGCGTCGATCCCGTCGGTCTTGTGCAGCACCACCAGGTCGGCGGTGGCCAGCTGGTCCTCGAACAGCTCGGCCAGGGGCGAGTCGTGGTCCAGGTTCTCGTCGGCGCGGCGCTGGACGTCCACGGCCACCGGGTCTTCGGCGAACTGGCCGGCAGCCACGGCGGGCGCATCGACCACGGTGATCACCGAATCCACGGTGAACACGTTGCGCAGCGCGGGCCACTGGAAGGCCTGCACCAGCGGCTTGGGCAGGGCCAGGCCCGAGGTCTCGATCACCAGGTGGTCGATCTGGTCGCGGCGCGCGGCCAGTTGCTCCATCACGGGCGCGAACTCTTCCTGCACGGTGCAGCACAGGCAGCCGTTGGCCAGCTCGAACAGCTGGCCGTTTTCCACGCCGTTCTCGTCGCAGCCAATGCCGCAGCTGCGCAGCAGCTCGCCGTCAATGCCCAGCTCGCCGAACTCGTTGACGATGACGGCAATGCGCTTTCCCTGCGCGTTGGTGAGCAGGTGGCGCAGCAGCGTGGTCTTGCCGCTGCCCAGGAAGCCGGTGACGATGGTGGCGGGAATCTTGTGGACTTGCATGGAGTTCTCCAGTCAGAAAAATCAGTCTTCGATCCCGCGCTGCGCGGGCACACCGGCCTTGAAGTGGTGCTTGACCAGGGTCATCTCGGTCACGGTGTCGGCCAGCTCGATCAGTTCGGCCGGGGCGTTGCGCCCGGTCAGCACCACATGCACATGCGGCGGGCGCTCGCGCAGGCAGGCCAGGATGGTCTCCAGCGGAATCCAGCCGTAGCGCAGCGGGTACATGATCTCGTCGAGCACCACCATGAAGTGCTCGCCCGCGCGGATGGTGGCCTCGGCCTTGGCCCAGCCGTCGAGCGCTAGCTGGGCCGAATGGTCCAGGTCGCGGCTCTTCCAGCTGAAGCCGTCGCCCAGGCCTTCGATGGGGATGCCCAGTTGCTCGAAGAGCCGGTGCTCGCCAAAGCGTGCGGTGGGCACTTTCATGAACTGATAGACCTTGACCGCCTTGCCGCGCCCATGCGCGCGCAGGGCCAGGCCAAAGGCCGCCGTGCTTTTGCCCTTGCCCGTGCCGGTGTGCACCAGGATGAGGCCGCGGCGCTCGCCCTGGGGTTTGGGCGTGTCGCGCAGGAGGGGGGGGGATTCAATCTGCATGGATCAGGCCGCGATCAGGCCGCGCAGTGCAGGCGGCGTTCGAGCACGGCAGAGCCTTCCAGGCGGCGCAGCGCCTTGGCGGCGGCCAGCAGCCCCAGGTCCACCAGCGGCTCCAGCAGCACCACGCTCATGTAGGCGGCGCCGAAGGTGGCGATGCTCTCCAGGTTGGCGGCGCCCAGGCCGTTGCCGTAGATCGCCCAGAAGCCCACCCAGACCACGATGCCGCCCTGGTAGGCGAGCGAGAGCTTGAAGGTCTGCGCGTAGCTCATGTCCACATAGGCCATGCTGTCGGGCACGATGCGCTTGGCCAGTGCGGCCGTGGCAAACAGCGGCACCAGCAGCGTGGTGACGTTCATGCCGTATTGGGGCAGGTCGGGCGGCGCAAAGAACAGGCTCTGGATCAGCAGGCCACCGGCCAGGCCGATGGCGGCCGGTGCAGCGCCAAACAGCAGCAGCAAGGTGGTGCCCAGGATCAGGTGCACCTCGGACACGCCCACCGGGTGGTGCGGGAACAGCTCAAAGAAGGCAAACACCAGTGCTGTCGTGAAGAGGGAGCGCAGCAGCAAGGCCACGGGGCCTTCCTTCTTCACCATGTCGAGTGCGAGCTTGCTGCTGTACAGCAGCGCAGCGCCGCCCGTGGCGTAGCTCAGAAAGATCTTGGTGGTGTCCACCAGTCCGGGTTCGATGTGCATGGCACGGCTCCTTGGGTCAGTGCGTTGTGGTCAACGCGGGTTAAAAACAAAAGAACAACAGAACAACAAAATCAGCGGGGCACGGCCACCCATTGCCCCTGCAGTGCGTGCACGGCAATGCGCTCGTCAAACACGGCCTCCAGCGCGCGGTGCGTGGCGGCCTCGTTGCAGCCGCCCTGGTGGGTGATGCGGCCCTGGGCCATCACCACCAGCTCGTCGGCCTGCAAGGCCATGCCCACCTCGTGCAGCACGCTGACCACCGTGCCGCCCGCATCGACCAGCGCGCGCATGGTGTGCAGCCAGTCGGCCTGGTGCGGAGGGTCGAGGTTGGCCAGGGGTTCGTCCATCAGCAGCACCGGCGCCTGCACGGCCAGGGCGCGGGCCAGCAGCACGCGCTGGCGCTCGCCGCCCGACAGCTGCGACAGCGGGCGGTGGCGCCAGTCCCAGGCCTGCGTGGTGCGCAAGGCTTGTTCGACGGCGGCATGGTCGGCCGCGCCCGGCGGGGCCAGCCAGGCCTGGTGCGGCAGGCGGCCCAGCATGGCCACGTCGTAGCTGGTGAGGTCGTCGGCCGAGCCTTCGTTCTGGCCCAGCCAGGCGAGTTTCCGGGCCCGTTCGCGCGCCGGGATCTGCGCCAGCGGGCGGCCGAGCAGTTGCACCTCGCCCTGCACTGATGTGCGCGGCAGCAGGCCGGCCAGCACCTTGAGCAGGGTGGACTTGCCCGCGCCGTTGGGGCCGACGATGCTGGTCCAGCGGCCGGCGGGCAATTGCAGGTTGACGCCCTGCAATATCAAGCGATTTCCGATGCTGGCGCTTATCTGGCAAGCGCTAATAGCTATTAAATTCATAGCGCACCACCTTGCCTCGTGCGCCGGTGCATGAGCCACAGCAGGTAGGTGCCGCCCAGGGCCGCCGTGAGCACGCCCACGGGCAGCTCCTGCGGCGCCAGCAACCAGCGCGCGAGAATGTCGGCGGCCATCAGCAGTACCGCGCCCATCAGGCTGGCCAGCACGATGTGCCGCTCGTACGTCACGCGCACGATGGAGCGCACCAGGTGCGGCGCAGCCAGCCCCACGAAGGCGATGAGCCCGGTCTGCGCCACGGCCGTGCCCGTGGCCAGCGCCATGGCCGCCACCAGCCCCACGCGCATGGGCGCAAGCGGCAGGCCCAGGCTGGCGGCCGTGGCCTCGCCCAGCGTGAGGCCGTCGAGCGCGCGCGCCAGCACCCAGGCCACCACCGAGCACAAGCCCCAGGCCACGGCCATGAGCACGCAGGCCATCCAGCCCACAAAGGCCGTGCTGCCCAGCGTGAAGGCCTGCATGGCCTGCAGGATGTCGGGCGAGGACAGTTCCACCAGGTCGCGCAGCGCACCCAGCACCACGCCCACGATCACGCCCGCCAGCAGCAGGCGCAGCGTGTGCTGCACGCCCCGGGCCAGGACCAGCGTGAGCACCACCGCCCCCGCCGCGCCCAGAAAGGCCATGCCCGTGATGCCGATGCGCGCCAGCCACTGCGCCGCCACCGGCGACACGCCAAACATCGCCATGGCCACAGCCCCGCCCAGCGCCGCGCCCGAAGCGCTGCCCAGCAGGTAGGGGTCGGCCAGCGGGTTGCGAAACAGCCCCTGCGCCACCGCGCCCGACAGGCCCAGCAGCGCGCCCGCCAGCCAGGCGCCCAG
>DAIQRN010000144.1:0-6479 GCA_036786185.1 Acidovorax sp.
GCCGACATGCGCGAGATCTGGGTCATGCAGCCCCGCTTTGAAAAGCGCGTGGGCAACACGCCCTTCGGCATGGTCATGCAGCCGCGTTTCCGTGCCGGGTTTGACTTTTTGCGCCTGCGCGCCGACGTGGGCGAGGTGGACGAGGCCCTGGCCGAGTGGTGGCAGGACTTCCAGGGGGCCGACGACGACCGCCGCGAAGACCTGATGGACCAGGCCCGCGAAGAGCAAAAGGCCCGCCAGAAGGCCCAGCCCGTGGCCAAGCGCGCGCCGCGCAGCGCACCAGCTGCACCGCGCGCGGCAGGCCCGGCCACCGTGGCCGAGTCCGCAGACACAGAGACCGCGCTGGCACCGGAAGGCGGCGCACCCAAGAAGCGCCGCCGCCGTCGCCGCAAGCCCGGTGGCGGCGAGGGTGCCGCGCCCGCCGCCGCGGGTGAGTGAGCCCGCCAACGAAGCAGCCCGGCCCATGACGGAGGCGGTGTTTGTGGGACTGGGGGCCAACCTGGGCGATCGGCAGGCCGCCTTGCGCGCCGCCTTGGCCGCCATCGGGCAACTGCCGGGCACGCGGGTGCTGCGTGTGTCGCCGCTGTACGGCAGCGCCCCGGTCGATGCCGGTGGGCCCGACTACCTGAACGCCGTGGCCGAGATCGCCACCACGCTCGCGCCCCAGGCCCTGCTGCAGGCCCTGCAAGCCATCGAACACTCCGCCGGACGCGAGCGCCCCTACCGCAATGCGCCGCGCACGCTGGACCTGGACATTCTGTGGTTTGGCCGCCAGGTGATCGACACCCCTTTACTCACCGTGCCCCACCCCCGCATGGCCGAGCGCGCGTTTGTGCTGCGCCCGCTGGCCGACCTGGTGCCGGAGCGCGTGGCGGCGTCAGCCCTGCAGGCGGTGGCCGCGCAGAGCATCCACCTGCTGGCCGATGCAGGCTGGGCAGGGGATGCAGTGGGTGATAAATGCTCCTGAATTAGGAGCTGGTAGCGCTTTCTGGATAAGCGCTAGAGGCCAAAAAGATTTGAAAATCCCCGTCAACCCGGTTCGCCCCCACCGGATGAGGCGGGCGCGACCCTGGGCCAGTGCACCCGTGGATCCGGCTTTGCCGGGCCACGGGTGGCGGCCCCTTTGGGGGAAGGGGGTTAGTCCACCTTCGCCCCCGAGGCCTTCACCACCTGCTGGTACTTGGCGCGCTCGGCGGCCATGAAGCTGTCGAACTGTTGCGGCGTGGTGGGCACGGGCTCGGCCAGCAGGGCACCGAAGCGGGCCTTGGTCTCGGGCGCGTTCAGGGCCGCGACGAAGGCCTTGTTCAACTTTTCAACGACCGGCTTGGGCGTGGCGGCGGGCGCCACCAGGCCCCACCAAGTGTCGATGGCAAAGCCCTTGAACGTGGCCGACAGCGGTGGCACGCCGGGCAGCGAGGGCGAGGCGGTCAGCGAGGTCACGGCCAGCGCCTTGAGCTTGCCTGCGCGGATGTTGGGCGCGGCGGCGGCCAGGTTGTCGATGTTGAAGTCCACCTCGCCCGCCAGCAGGGCCAGCTGGGCCGGGTTGGCGCCGCGGTAGGGAATGTGCAGCGCAAAGATGCCTGCGCGCTGCTTGAACATCTCGCCCGCCAGGTGGCCCGCGCTGCCGTTGCCGCCGCTGCCGTAGTTGAGCTGGGCGGGGTGGGCCTTGGCGTAGGCGATGAGGTCGGCCAGGGTGTGGATCTTGAGCTGCTCGGCCTTGGCCGCGTTCATGACCAGCACATTGGGCACGCGCACCATTTGCGTGATGCCCGCGAAGTCCTTGGCGGCGTCAAAAGGCATCTTGGCGTACAGCCAGGGGTTGACCGCGTGGGTGGCCGTGGCGGCGATGCCAATGGTCAGGCCATCCGGTGCGGCCTTGGCGATGGCGTCGGCGCCGATGTTGCCGCCCGCACCGCCCTTGTTGTCGATGATGACCGTGCCCAGGCTGTCCTTCACACGCTCGGCCAGCGCGCGGGCCGTCACGTCGATGGGGCCGCCGGGTGCGTAGGGCACGATCAGGCGGATGGGCTGGCCCGAATCCTGCGCAAGCGCGAAGGGGGAGGCACAAGCCGCTGCAACAGCGGCGCTGGTGAGGAGGAGGTTTCGGCGGTTCATGGGCGCTATTGCGCAAAAAATTGCTAAGAGTTCATATTTGTCCGCCCCTGGGTGGGCTGCGGGTGGCATCGTCCGCCCGGCCCAGGTGGTCCACCAGCAGGCCCAGCTCGTGCGAGGAGCGAATGTCCAGCTTGAGAAAAATCGCCGAGCGGTGCGTGTCCACGGTGCGCGGGTCGATGGGCCGCTCCGGGTCGCGCAGGGCCAGGGCCCGGGCGACTTCCTTGCTGCTGATGCCGGTGGCCAGCAGGCGCGCCACCTCCTGCTGGCGCGGGCTCAGCGCGCTCCAGCGCTCCAGGCGCAGGGCGCGCTGCTGCGTGTGCTGGGTCACCTCCTGCGACAGGCTGGCCGCGCGCTGCACGGCGGCCAGCAGCGTGGCTTCGTCGCAGGGCTTTTCCAGCCAGTCCACCGCGCCCTGCTTGACGGCGGCCACGGCCGGGGCCAGCTCGCCGTGGGCAGACAGGAACACGGTCTTGAGCACGGAGCCCTGCTGGCGCATGGCCTCGAAGACCTGCAGGCCGCTCATGCCGTCCATGCGCAAATCCAGCAGCACGCAGCCGGGCTGGGCCAGGTCGGCCTGGGCCAGAAAATCCGGCCCGCTGGAGAAGGTGTGGGCCTGGTGGCCCCTGGCCAGCAGCAGCGCGGCCAGGGAATGGCGCACTCCCTCGTCGTCGTCCACGATGTAGATGGAGACACTGGGCGAAGGGGGCGGGGCGGGGTGGTGGTCGGTCATGGGGTGGTGGCCGGTGCCAGCGGCAGGCGGATTTCAAAGATCGCGCCGCCGCCGTCGCGGTTGCGCGCCAGCAATGCGCCGCCCATGCTCTCCACGATGGAGCGGCAGATGTTCAGGCCCAGCCCGAGGCCGTCGGAGCGGGTGGTGAAGAACGGCTCAAACAGGCGCTCGGCCACCTCGGGCGGCAGGCCGGGGCCCCGGTCCAGCACCTGCAGGGACGCCTGGCCCGCGTCGGCCGCCGTGCGCAGCAGCAGCTCGGGGCTGTGCGCAGCCGCCGTGTGCGACTGCATGGCCTGCAGGGCGTTGAGGCCCAGGTTCAGCACCACCTGCTCCAGCAGCACGCGGTCGGCGCTCACGCACACGGGTTCGCGGGCCCGTTCCAGCCGCACAGGCACGCCGTGGCGCCGCGCCTCGGCGCGCAGCAGCAGGGCGAGGGACTGGTCCACGGCGGCATGGAGGTCGCAGGGCTCGCGCGTCTCGGGGTGCTGGCGCACCCAGCGGCGGATGCGGCCCACGATGTCCGCCGCGCGCAGCGCCTGGGTCGAGAGCGCGGCCAGGCTGTCGCCCAGCAGCTCGGGCTTGCCTTGCGCCGCCAGCGATTTGGCCGCCGCCGCGTAGTTCACCAGGGCTGCCAGCGGCTGGTTCAGCTCGTGCGCCAGGGTCGAGGCCATCTCGCCCACCGTGATCACGCGCTGCACGCGCTGCAGCTGGGCTTCGCGCTGCTGCTGCTGTTCCTCGGCGCGCTTTTGCGCGGTGATGTCCACCACCGAGCTCATCCAGCCGATGTGTTCGCCGTCGCCGTCAATGAGCCGCGCGGTGTAGAACATGGTGTGTACGTCCGAGCCGTTGCTGTGCCGCAACCGGTTCTCGTGACCCTGCGGCGCGGTCCTGCCGGCCAGCGCGGTGTTGCTGTCGTTCCAGTGTCGCTCCAGGTCGTCGGGGTGCCAATAGGGGTAGGGCGGCAACTGGCCCACCAGCTCGTCGGCGGTGTAGCCCACCATGTCGCACATGGCGGCGTTCACATAGACGATGCGGCCCTCCAGGTCGCGTGCGCGCATGCCCACCAGCAGCGCGTCTTCCATGGACTGGCGAAAGGCCTGTGCCCGCTGCAGCGCATGGGTGCGCTCATGCACGCGCTGCTCCAGCTCGATGCGGGCCTGGCGGTTCTCCTGCAGGTGCCGCTCGCGCAGCTGCCAGTACAGCGCACCCAGCACCAGCAGACCCGACGCCAGGCTGGCCAGTGCCCAGGCTTGCTGGCGCGCCAGGGCCACGACCCGGCTGTCGGCGGTGAGGGTGAGCGTCCATCCCAGGTCGGGCAGCGGTTCCTCAAAGGCCAGGTAGTTCTTGCCGGTGTTGGGCAGGTGCAGCTGTGCGCCAGGCTGACCCTCTTGCGGGCTCAGCGTCCAGGGAACGGGTTTCGGAACCCACTGCGCTCCGTACTGTTCGTCATGCTGCAGCTGCTGAACCACGCTGGGCGGCAGGGTTCGGGTGGTCTTGTACAGCCAGTCCGCCACCGAGCCCAGAAAGACAATGCCGTGCTCGTCCGCAACGAACACCGGGTCCCGCAGTTGTGACCAGGTGTCCACGATGGGCTGCATGCGCACCTTCACGGCCACCACGCCAATCACGGTGCCGTCGTCCTGCCGCACGGGGGCCGAGGCAAACAGGCCGGGCTCGCCGGTGGTTTTGCCCACCCCATAAAAGCGCCCCGTCAGGCCGTTCAGTGCGTCGCGGAAATAGGGGCGGTTGCCATAGTTCTGGTCCACAAAGCTGCTCGGCGTGTCCCAGTTGCTCGACGCCAGGGTCAGGCCCTGGGCATCCATCAGATACAGCGTGTCGGAACCCGCGTGGGTGTTGACGGTCTGCAGGTAGGCGTTGGCGGCTTCGCGCATGCGCGGCGAGTGGGGGTGGCGCAGCAACTGGGTGACCAGGGGCTGCTGCGCGGCGGTGAAGGGCAGGGTGCTGTAGCGCGTGGCCACGCCCCGCAGCGCCAGCGCCTGCACCTCGGCCGTGCGGCGCAGGTTGTCCCATTGGGTGTCCAGCTCATTGCGCGTGGCCCATTCGCCTGCGCCCAGCACCAGCAGCACGGCCAGGCCCAGCATGGCCGCCAGAGGGGCCGTGCCGCGCAGGGCTTTGCGCAGCCAGACCATCTCAGTGACCCATGGCGTAGTGCGTCGCCCGCACCGCATGAAACCGGCGCGGCGATGCGTGCAGAGGGCCCCTGGGCGAGGGCCGCCGCGCTAGGGCCGCCCCGCCGCGCTGGCTGAGTCCCCCTGCCCGCATTGCGCAGCCCTGCGAGAGCGGGAGGAAGGCCTGCAGGGCCTCAGGGGGGTGTTCCATGCTTGTCCGCCTCGGAGGTGAATGCGTCGGCAAAGAATTCCTCGGGCGGCAGGCCGCGCTGTGCGCTGTAGGCCGCGCGGGCCGAGTCCACCACGATGGGCGCGCCGCAGGCATAGACCTGGTGGCCCGACAGGTCGGCAAAATCATCCAGCACGGCCTGGTGCACAAAGCCTGTGCGGCCGGTCCAGCCATCTTCGGGCAGGGCGTTGGACACCACGGGCACGTAGCGTAGCTGGGGCATCTCGGCCAGGCGCGCCTGCACCCAGTCGTGCATGTACAGGTCGCCCGGGCGGCGGCCGCCCCAATAGAGCACCACGGGGCGCGTGATGGCCTTGAATTGCAGGTGCTCGATGAGCGCCTTGACGGGTGCAAAGCCCGTGCCCGAGGCCAGCAGCACGATGGGCTTGTCGGAGTCCTCCCGCAGGAAGAAGCTGCCAAACGGGCCTTCGACGCGCAGGATTTCCTTTTCCTTCATCGCGCTGAACACATGGTCGGTGAACTTGCCGCCCGCCATGTGGCGGATGTGCAGCTCCACGCCGGGCGCCTCGGTCTGCGTGTGGGGCGCGTTGGCCATCGAGTAGGCGCGGCGCGCACCGTCGCGCAGGATGAACTCGATGTACTGGCCCGCGTGGTAGCGGAAGGTGTCTGCCGCGGGCAGTTGCAGGCGCACCTGCATCACGTCGTGCGACTTCTTTTCGAGCGTGGCCACGCGCACCGGCATTTTCTTGACCGGATAGGCGCTCTCGTCGGTGACCTGGCGCGACTCGAGCACCACGTCCGACAGCGGCTGTGCGCAGCAGGTCAGCACCAAGCCCGCGGCTTCCTCGTCGGCGCTGAGCGCCTTGGCCTGGTGCTCGCCGTGGCGCACCGTGCCGCTGAGCTTTCTGCACTTGCACGAGCCGCAGGCGCCGTCCTTGCAGCCATAGGGCAGGCCAATGCCGCCCTTGATCGCGGCGGCCAGGATGGTCTCGCCCGCATCGGCACTGAAAGCGCGGCCGCTGGGCTGCACGGTGATCTGGAAAGCGGTCTCTGCGCGGGTCATGGCTATGGGTATCCTCGGGGGCTTTTTCATCAACGAATCGGGCTGATTTTGCCTTCAAACCAAAACCCCCTGGGCGCCCTGCCGGCGCGCTTTCGCCGCCAGCGTCTTCTGATCGTGGGCTGTGGCGACGTGGGCCAGCGCGTGGCGCGCCAACTGGGCAGCGGCCCCGGCGCGGGGCGCGTGCAGTTGCTGGCGCTCACCTCCAGCCCCGAGCGGCGGGCGGCGCTGCGTGCCCTGGGCATCCGGCCGCTG